>JAGARY010000475.1 GCA_017622055.1 Treponema sp.
GGAACAGTAACAGGAAATATTAAAGCATTTGGGGTGTTAGGTGCTGGTGGAACAATGGGAGATCCTGCTTTGTTAGCTGGTGCAATTGCTGAAGCCTTAGTTACAACTGTTGCTGGATTGTGTGTTTCAATTCCTTCTTTGATTTTTCACAATTTCTTTATTTCTCAAGTAAACCACAAGATTGTAGAAATGCAAACTGTTGCTACACAAGTTATTTTTAAGATTTTGGGAAAATCTAACAGTTTATAAGGAATTAATATGCGCATAAAATCTAGAAAGGGAAAAATTCAGTCAAATATAGATATGACTCCAATGCTTGATGTTGTATTTCAGTTAATTTTGTTTTTTCTTGTTTCTACAACTTTTGCAATTTTGCCAGGAATTAAACTTAATTTGCCACAAAGCACTACTGCTGAATCAACTTCAATGCAAGGAATTACAATTTCTGTTTCTGAAAATGGAGATTTGTTTTTTAATGACACAAAAGTTGATATGAACACTTTAGGTTCATTTTTGCAAGAATTTGATACTGGTGAAACAAAAAAAGAAGAATTTCCTGTTATGTTAGAAGCCGATAGCGAAGTTACAAATGGAACTATTGTAAAAATTTTTGATGTTATTCGAGAAAATGGATATTCATTAATAAATTTAAGGACTAAAACTCAATAATGAATATACAAGAATTAAAAAATAAAATGGAATCTTGGTCTGTCTCTACAAAAAGTAAAAACATTTCTTTTATATTAACAGTTTTTATTTGGCTTGTAATTTTTATATCACTGTTAGTAATCAAACCAATTCAAAAAGAACCAAAATATAAAGAGATTCAGATTGTGTTAGATTCTGTAAAAAAAATTGAAAAAAAAGAAAATCTTACTACAGAAAAAAAAGATACACTTGCCAAGAATCAAAAGGAAAATCAACAAGTTGAAAAAACTGAACCAAAAGAAACTAAAGAAATTGTTGAACAAAAAGTTGAAACTCCAGTTCCGCCTGTAGAAAAACAAAAAGTAGAATCTAAAAAAGAAGTTCAAAATAAAATTGTAGAAAAGGTTTCTGAAAAGAAAGTTGCAGAAAAACCAAAAGAAGTAAAGAAACCTGCTGCAAAACCTGTGGAAAAAAAAGTTGAATCAAAACCTACAGAAAAACCAGCACCTGTAAAAGAAATTGTTAAAACAGAGCCTGTAAAATATGCAAAAAGTGTTGAAGATTTAATGGAAGAACAGTTTCAAGAAAAGAAAAGTGTTGAAGATTTTGATTGGGATTCAATGTTTGGTGACGATTCTGATTCAGATTCTAATGCTTCATCTGAAACAAAAAAAATTACTACAAAAAATACAACAGCAGGAACAGCTGGTTCTGTTTCTGAAAATCAAAATGCTGTGGTAAGTTCTACAACTAAAAATAATAATACTTCGCAAAAAGTTTCTGAAAGTACATCAGGAAAATTAAGTCAAATTTCAAATGCTGAATTTGTTGGAAAATCAAATATTTCAGAAAAAACTTCTGTGGAAACTTCAGTTGGTAGCAATGGAAAAGTAAGTGTAAAAATGCAAAATGGACAAAGCCGAGTTTTGCTTAGTCCAAGTGAACCAAAAATTTACATTTCTGAAGAAGGGGCAAAACTAATTGAAGGTTCTGTTACTGTTGTAATTAGTTTTACTGTTTTGGAAAGTGGAACTGTTCCTAGTGGAGAAATTTCAATTACTCCAGCGTCTTTACTGCCAAGTACAGTTAGAAATGAGATTGTATCGCAACTTTCAAAATGGCGTTTTGAAGCAGATGATTTTGCTGCATTGGCAAGATTAGAATTTTCAATTGTAAAAAAATAACTCTAAAACATTTCTTTATTTAATGTAATTGTAGATTTGCAAGAAGTGCATTTGTATTTTCCAATGTGTGGAGCTCTTAAATTTGCTTTACACATTGGACATTGAAATGAAAAAGGAAAAGCTTTTGCAAAAATTGTAAATTGATTATTTTTATTTAATTCAGCATAAGCGTCTGTAATTGTGTCTGTAATTACAAAGAAATTAGAAAAGCCTAAAAGTTTTAATACTTCAAGAATATTTGGTTTAATTTGTGATAGAATTATGTTCCCACCAATCATTTTGATTTGTCTATAAAGGAAAATAAAGTTCCCAATACCAGTTGAAGTAACGTAATTTAATTTTTCTCCACTAATAATTAAGTTTTTAAAGCCTGCATCTAATATTTTGTTCATTTGTTCTTGAAAAAACAACGAATTAAAAGTTTCAAGAATTCCTTCCAAATGAATTATTATACCATCTGATATTCTTTGAGTAGTTTCTAATTTTATCTGTAAAGTTTTATCTGTTTTTGAATCAAAAAGTGGAATAATATTGTTATTAGACATTTTTTGTGCTCCAAATATCTTACTATATTATACTATAATACTTGAAAAAAATATAGGGGAAAAAATGTAAATGTCTAATAAGAAAACTGAAATAAGAATTGATTGTAAAAAAAAGCGTGAATATTTATAATGACGAAGAGAAATATTAGTTTAGCAATGGAGGAAAAATGGAGAATATATTCAGTGTGAAAGACAGGCAAGAAGTATTTGATTTTGTATTAAATTTAGTAAAAATTCACAATAAAATTGTTTCTTTAGTTCAAGTTGGTTCTGGAGCTTTTGGTTATAATGATAACCGTTCCGATTTAGATTTTGTTATTGCACTAGATACAAATGATTCTATGTTAGAAGTGATGGAATATGTTTCTCAAAAAATTAAAGAAAAATATAATGTTATATTTTTTTCACAGCAGGAAAATCGTCATTTACAGTGTTTTGTTTTATCAAATCTTTTGGAAATAGATATTGGTTATGGTGGATATGAATATGCCGCTGCATGGAAGCCTGCGTTTAAAGTGATTTTTGATAATTCAGGCGTAGTGGAACAAAAAATGATAAAATCCAGAGAATGGATGGATGATAGCATTTATGGCGAAAAACAAAAGAAAGATATTGATTTAGCTTGTGAACAATCGTGGATGAGGTTAATGCATGCTGCTGTTGCTATTAATCGAGGCAACTTTTTTCGAGCGGTAGGAGAAATTGATTTTGTAAGAAATTTGTATATTATTTTACTTGGAAATCGCTTTAAGTTAGAAAGCAAACTGAATCGAGAAATTGATAAATTACCAGAAATAGAAAAATCTGCA
>JAGARY010000476.1 GCA_017622055.1 Treponema sp.
AAAACCGTTAAAAAACAATGCGATATAGCATTGTTTTAGGTTTTTCGTACAATACAAAATTGTTGAGCAAAGCGAAAACAATTTTGATACAATCTTTTCTTTAGCAGCACAACCGCACTTTGACAGACACGACTCGACTGTGAGCTTATCAACAAAGTCCCACTCATATTTTAAGTCAAAGTGTTTAAAATAAACCTACTATTTTTATAGATTTTTTTTCTTTTTATATTTCGCAAAAACATAGTATAATTTACCTACTATGGAAAAAATGAAAGCAAATTCAGTATTATTAAAACCAGCACAATGTGCTTTAGATTTGGGCGTTGGAAGCGAACGGGCTTTGTATGTAAATCAAGATTACATTTTACGAAAACTTGGCAAAGTTCACCGTGGAATAAGTTTAATGTACACTTATTATCCAAAAGAAAAAGAATGGCCAACTCGTGCAAGTTTAATCCCAACAGATAAAAAAGCAACAGGTGCTTGGGATTATCCTTATGAAGATTATTTCCCATATTTAGGTGGAGTTTTGGGTCGAACAGATGACGAACCATTCAATTTTATGAAGGAAATTCGTCAACATGGTCAAGATGTTGTTTTAACTTTAACAATTGATCCAACATTAACAGAAGAAGATTTAATTCCAATTGCAAAAGATTTGTTACCTTATGGTAGAATTTTGCTTCGTGTAAATCATGAATGTACAGGAAGTTGGTTCTGTTATACAAAACGTGCTTCTTATCAACAAATTGCAGATTTTTATGTTTTAGTTTGTAAAGTTATGCACGAACATGCACCAAACGTAAAAATGATTTTGTGTGCTGGAATGTACGAAAATGCTACTGGCAAAATCGAAATGGAAGATATCTTCTTGGAAGCATTTAAAGTTACAGATTATTGGTCATTTGATCAATATTTGGCTTTGCATTGGGGCTGGCCTTTTGACGTTGCAAAAAAAGGTGGCAATTCATTTGCTTGCTATGATGTTGATGAAGTTTATGAACGTTCAAGAAAAACAGTTGAACGATTAAAACTTCTTACAGGAATGGACAAACCTGTTTTGATGTCTGAACTTAACGCAGATGGCGACGTAACTGGACCTTACGAACAATCAAATATGATGCGTCATTTTATGGAATTGTTAGAAAAAGAAGAAAATCCATGGCTTTCGGGATTCACTTTGTATCAATTTAGAGATGACGGTCGATTAGGTCTTGAAATTACAGATCCAAACAATAAAGACGTTGGAATTGAACAGCCAATTTTGGGAATGTACAAAAAACAACTTCACAAACCATTCTTTTCCCAACCAATTGAAAGCGGAAGCGAAGTTTCTTTCCCTTGCAAATTAAGATGGGGTTCTTCTGAAGATTCAGAAGGTGTTGAAGTTTCTATAAAAGTAGAAAAAAATCCTCATTTTGCAGAATTGTATTTTGATGAAGAATTAATTGATGCAAATCTTATGTTTGAATTTGGTGGATACTGGTTCTACAAAGCACCTGGCGTAAAATGCATAGATTTAATGTCTTATTTCTTTGAAAATCCTTTGGAAGATGATTGTTCAAAAGAATTCAAACTTAGAATTTTTGCTCCTCCTGCAACAGGAAAAAACTCTACAGATTCAAAAGATTCATTATTCAACTATTATTATGATTTACCAAAACTTCCAAAAATCAGAATAGAATATGAGCCTGTGTCTATCACAAAAAAATATTAAGTGTTATATTTAATATATGGACATTTTAAATAAATTCAAAGAAACAGTTGTTTCGGTCCTTCCAGTAATGGCAATTGTCTTGCTGCTAGGACTAACAATTGTGCCTATGCCTTCCTTAGTGCTTATTCGATTTGTGATTGGTGGTATTTTACTAACAATTGGACTAACAATTTTCCTGCTTGGTGTAGACTTAGGTATTCAACCTATGGGGGAACGCTGCGGTGCTGAACTTACAAAGAAAAGAAATCTTCCTTTGTTGCTTGTTTGTGCATTTGCAATTGGATTTATTGTTACTGCTGCCGAACCAGATATT
>JAGARY010000477.1 GCA_017622055.1 Treponema sp.
ATCACACAGATATTTCTATGCAGCATTTTCTTGATATGTTGGAAGAAATTAGGGTAAAACTTGATGCGGAAAAAGCCTATGGTTCAATTGAGTTTCCTTATTATATTGAAAAGGAAGCTCCTGTTTCTAAATCTAAGGGAATTATGGAATATAATTGTTCTTATGAAGGAAAAGTTGAAGCAGCGGCACGTAAGTTTTATGTTTCTGTAAAAGTTCCAATTGCAACACTTTGTCCTTGCAGTAAAGCAATTAGCGAATACGGGGCACATAATCAGCGTGGTTTTGTGAATGTAAAACTTCTTTACAGCGATTTTTTCTGGATTGAAGATGTAATTGCTATGATTGAAAATTGTGCTTCTACTTCGTTGTATTCTGTTTTAAAGCGTAAAGATGAAAAGTTTGTTACAGAGCAAGCTTACGATAATCCTAGATTTGTGGAAGATGTGGTGCGGGAAGTTTACATTGGATTAAAAAAGATGAACTTTAAGTGGTTTTCTGTGGAAGCCGAAACAGAAGAAAGCATTCACAACCACAATGCATACGCGTACACAGAGAGTAATTAAGAATTCAGAATTAATTTTGTAGGGGAAAGCCTTCCCCTCGGTTGCACTTCGTTGCAACCTACCCCTTCTAGCGGGGTGTGTACACCGCCTGGCAAGCTGGCTTACACACCCCGCAACGCCCCAAAATTAGGTTTTAAGGAAGAACTATGACATATTTTTTTGAAACTTATGGATGTGAAATGAATATTGCAGAGTCGGCTGCGGTGGAACAACTTTTGATTTCTCGCGGTTGGACAAAATCTGAATCTGCACAAACAGCCGATATGGCAATTATTAATACTTGTACAATTCGTGGGTCTGCAGAAGAACGAATTGAAGGTCGTTTAGGTTGGTTCAACGGATTAAAAGCTGTTCGTTCAAAAAAACTTGGTGCCAAAACAAAAATGCTTGAACTTGCGGTTGAATACGTAAAAGACGGACCAAAACCACTTACAATTGTAGTTATGGGTTGTATGGCAGAACGACTTTTGAATTCTCTAAAAGAAAAATATCCATTCATTGATTATGTTGTAGGAACTTTTGCAAAACATCACTTTGGAAAAATTATTGACGAAGTGGAAAATGCTTCAAAAAAATCAATTATTGATAATTCTCAAAGCTATCATTTTGCGCCACTTTCTGCAGAACCAGGTGCTTTTTCTACATTTGTTCCAATTATGCACGGTTGTAACAATTTTTGTACATATTGTATTGTTCCTTATGTTCGGGGCAGGGAATGTAGTCGTTCTGTAAATGATATTCTTGCAGAAATTGATGCATTGAGCAAAATGAAAGTTCGTGAAATTACTTTAATTGGTCAAAACGTAAATTCTTATAACGGACGTTATGATGAAGTTGTTTTTGACAATGATGATTCAAGAAAAGTGACTTTTGAAGAAGCTGCCAGCGGAAAATATTGGAATGAAGATTCTCCAAAAACTAATGCTAAAAAATCTGATGAAAAAAATATAAACTTTGCGGGGCTTTTGCAAGTTATTGCAAATCATCTTAAAGAAACAAAATCTAGCATTGAATGGGTTAGATTTATGTCTTCTCATCCAAAAGATTTTACAGACGATGTAATTGACGTAATTGCAAAAGAGGAAGTGATTTGCCGCCACATTCATTTGCCAGTTCAAAATGGTTCTACAAATGTGCTAAAAGCAATGAACAGACGTTACACAAAAGAGCAATATTTGGCCCTTGTAGAAAAAATCAAAGAAAAAATTCCAGAAGTTTCTTTAACTTCAGATATTATGATGGGATTCCCTGGCGAAACTGAGGATGACGTAAATGAAACTTTAGATTTAATGGAAAAAGTAAAATATGAATCTGCAATGATGTATTTTTATAATCCTAGGGAAGGAACTCCTGCGGCAGAAGTTGAACAGATTCCAGAAAAAATAAGAAAAGAACGTTTGCAAAAAGTAATAGATTTGCAATTGCAGCACACTCAAATTCAAATGAAAGCACGCGTGGGAAAAAGCGTAAAGGTTTTGGTTGAAGGGGTGAGTCGCGATAGTAATGAAGAACTTTTGGGGCAAACTGAACAACACGAAAAAGTTGCCTTTAAAGCCGACAAAAAATTAATTGGTAGCTTTGTTATGGTGGAACTTGTTGGACTTAGCGGAAACACTTATAAAGGGGAAATGAGAATTGAGAATTGAGAATTAAGAATTATGAATTAAGAGAAATTCAGAATTCGGAATTCAGAATTCAGAAACAGTTTTGCTTTTGCAAAACTGAAGATGTCGGAAAAAAAGTGAACATTTTTAAATGGCTCTGTCAGTAAATAGTGTTGCTTTTTAGAGTTTAAATGAAATCTGCCATACTAATTAAATATGGCAGATTCTACTTATACACAATTATTTGAACAAATTTACAAAAGAGCTAAAGAAAAGTTATTTGAAGAAATATATGAAACAACCAATTATGATGAAGTATTTGAATCTCTACTTTTAGACCATTTTCGGGAAATGACAGAGC
>JAGARY010000478.1 GCA_017622055.1 Treponema sp.
AATTTGCAAAATCTTCTTGGGTCAATCCTTTTGTGTTTCTTAATTCTTCAATTTTGTTTTTCATGCATTTTTTTTCCAGCTGGTATTTAGTGTAAAGTCTGCTTTACATTACTTATGATAAAATGAATTAATTAATTTGTCAAGTTGACTTTACATTTTTTAATAATTTTTCAATTAATCTATATCAAATCCATTTTTTCATTTATACTGATGTTATGAAGTTAGATAAAAAGTCTAGATTTTTGATTGGTGCTCTTTATGGTCTTATTACTGCTGTGGCAAATGGTATTGGTGCATCATTTCCAAATTTCTTAAAAATGCCTGTAATGGAAGTTTTTTATAGCGAAGCTTGGTCTTTATATATGAATGATCGTCCTGGTTTTAACTTATTCATAAATGCATGTTCTTTTGTTCTTCCTGCATTGTTATGTGTGATGTATGGAGCTAATAATAATCCTAAAAAGTTTGATTATAGGTTTATTAATTTGCCTTTTGTGTTTTCTGTTTGTGGAATAAGTGGATGGGCTTTTTATTTTGTTTATGAAGTGATTTCTATGATTATTATAAAATCTAGTTATCACATGAGCATTCTTCCTGTTATTTTGACATCTCTAATGTACACTTCTTTGCAAATGATGATGAGTTTTTCATTGGCATTTTTTACAATGGAAACTTTGCATAGAAGAGTTATTTTGCCAAAGTATTATGCAGAAGGTCATCTTGAAAAATTTGAAAAAGTAAAGGGAAAATCCCTAAAATTTATTTTTGTAATTTTTTACATTACAGCTTTAATATTTCCTTTAATTTATGTTTCCATGGTTTACCTTACAACTGTGGTAAATAATGGTTTGGTAGTTGAAAAAACTTGTGTTATTGTTTTTTCCATTTTGGTAGTTGTTTCTGTTGCTATTACTTTTGTTTTGTATGATTATTTTGAAAACCCATTGAAAAAGTTGCAAGAGGCTACAAAAAAAATTGAAAAAGGAAATTATGATGAAAGAGTTGGAATTGTAACAACAGATTCCTTTGGTGTTTTGGCAGACTCTTTTAATGATATGACAGATTCTTTGAAGGCAAAAAACAAAAAGATTTTGTCTATACAGAATTCTATTGTTACTGGAATGGCCACAATGGTTGAAAGCCGTGATAATAGTACTGGGGGACACATTAAGAGAACTAGCGATTGTGTAAAAATTTTTATTGAAGAATTAAAAAAATCTTCTGATTTTGATTTTATGACTCCTTCTTTTTGTGAATCTATGATAAAAGCTGCACCTATGCACGATTTAGGCAAAATTGCAGTTGATGATGCAATTCTTCGTAAACCTGGAAAATTTACTGATGAAGAATATGAAATTATGAAAAGTCATTCGGCGGCTGGGGCAAAAATTGTTGCTAATGTTTTGCAAGAAGTTGATGATTTAGAATTTAAGCAAATTGCGGTAAATGTGGCTCATTATCATCATGAAAAATATGATGGAAAAGGGTATCCTTGTGGGCTAAAGGGCGAAGAAATTCCTTTTGAAGCTAGAATTATGGCTTTGGCAGATGTTTTTGATGCCTTGGTTAGCAAACGCTGCTACAAAGATAGCTTTAGCTACGATAAAGCTTTTCAAATTATAGAAGAATCATTGGGAACTCACTTTGATCCACTTTTAGGAAAAGCCTTTATTGCATGTAGAAAAAATCTTGAATCCTTGTACAATAATGATAATGTTTAATCTACAAAAACAACTTTTCTACATCTTCATCAGATAATAATTTGTATTCGCCAGGTTGCAAAGTTGTATCTAATTGTAATTTTCCAATTGAAAGTCGTTTTAAGTATACAACTTTGTTTTGCACAGCTTGGAACATTCTTTTTACCTGGTGATATTTTCCTTCCGAAATTGTAAGCAATGCAACTGTTGTGTTTTCCAAAATATTTTCTTTTGGGTATGTGCTTTTATCTAGCCATTTTTGAATTTGTTCCGAAGTTGCCCATTTTACTTTTGCACTTTGACATTTGAAGCCTGGTTCGTTGTCTTCTGGCCCAACTTCAATTCCTTGTAAAAAAAGTTCTTCAATTTGTTTTTTATGTTCATCGGATTCTGGCTTTTCTAAAACGCAAAAATAAGTTTTGTTTA
>JAGARY010000479.1 GCA_017622055.1 Treponema sp.
ACCAAATTCGTTGTTTGTACCGTAAGTAATATCACAATTATAAGCAATTTTTCTTGCTTCGTTGTCCATGTCAGAAAGAACTGAACCAACTGTAACACCAAGGTAAGAGAAAATTGGACGCATTGTGTCAGCGTCACGACCAGCAAGGTAATCGTTTACAGTAACAACGTGAACACCTTTTCCAGACAATGAGTTCAAATATGCCGCAATTACAGCAACTAAAGTTTTACCTTCACCAGTTTTCATTTCTGTAATGCGACCCATATTCAAGTTGATAGCACCCATAATTTGAACATCAAAAGGTCTTTGTTCTTTTACACGCCAAGAAGCTTCTCTAACAAGAGCAAATGCTTCTGGTAAAATATCTTCAAGAGTTTTTCCTTGTTTTAATTCTTCTTTGAATCTTTCTGTTTGTTTTGGAAATTCTTCTGCAGGAAGTGATTTTGCCCATTCTTCTTTTGCGTTAACTTTTGCTAAAATAGGTTTTAATGCTTTTAAATCACGATCATTTTGTGAACCAAAAATCGCAGTTAATATTTTGTCTATAAACATTTTTTCTCAGTCCTTTTTCTTAATTTTAATGCTAATAATTATACTATATATAAGTAAAATTTACTACATTTTTTACAAAAATGGTAACAAAAAAATTAGAATTTAATAATTCCTTTTTTTGCATATAATATTTTTCGCAATTGTAAAAAAAACAGAATATTTATATAATCAGACTTATGATTTCTAATGCAAAAAAACTTATTTTATTTACTTTGCCTTTTTTATTTTTTTCATGTTCCAAAAATGATGTTGTTGAATCAATTAGTGAAAATCAATTATTTACAATTCCCTATGGAAATTTTGAAGAACAGTTAAGTGTTTATGATTTAAATAATGTTGGTTCTGTTAGAAATGGAATTACTATGCGTGATGGATTTTTTTATATAACTGATGGAAATGCAGAAAAAATCCTTGAAACAAATTCTTACGGCGATTTGCTCACTCTTTTTTATAACGAAGATTCTAAAATTGCAGATTTATTAAAAAAATCAAATAGAAAAGATATAAGCATTCACAAAGAATTATCATATCCTTTTGATTTTCCTGGAATGATTGCTGTAGATTCTAACAAAGTGATTTATACAGTTTGTTCAATTCCAAGAGATAGACACGAACAAAATAATGATGGTTCAGTTTTATATAGTCAGACAATTTTAAGATTTTCTAGAGATGCCAGCACAGTTGATTATATTGGTCAGCAAGGTCCAGGTGGAACACCATTCCCATTTATCAAAAATATTTATACAACTGAAAAAGATGAACTTGTTGTAGTTTGTACAACAGATGATGGATTAATTGTTTATTGGTTTGGCTCAAATGGATATTTAAAATACATGGTTCCTGTTACAGTAAAAGATGCTCCAACAATTGAACCAATTGGAGAATCTTCAGAAATTTATTTAACAATTGAAAACGTAATTCCAGATCCATCGTCATATAAATTGTTTGTAAAAATTGATTATTATTCATCATACATTGACGAAGAATCAAAATTATATTCTGGTGTAAATTATGTTCAAACTTATTTGTATCCACTTAATATTTTAACAGAAACTTATGGAGAAGGGGTTTCAATTCCTCCTTATGAAGAATCTGTTGTTGCCGATTATAGCAAATTAGTTTACAAAATTCCTTATGATTTTCTTGGTGTAACTAAAAACGGATGGAAATTTTTTATTATTAAAAATGATACAGGTTTTGATGTTGCAATAATTCAAAGTGAAAATCAACGTATTTTAAGACGTCATTTTGATATTGATACAAAAAATACAATGTATTACACAATGGATCTTTCTTTAGACGGAATTATTACAGCAATGTATTTAGAAAAAGATTGTGCTAGAGTTGTTTGGTATAGAACAGATAATTTAATTGATGCAATCTTAAAAAATTAAATAATTTGATTTTTGTAGAATATGTTTGAAGATGTTGATGAAGGCCATGTAGATGGCGAAGAAAAATCAAAATTTCACTATTATTACAACCGCGAAGAACGAATTGCTCATGCTCCAAAAATTGTGCAAGATTATTACAATGGGGGAATGAGACCTCAAAAAGGATTCAAAGTTCTTTTTAAGAACAAATCAAACAGATTTATTTTATTAACTCTAGTTTTTTTTATTGCTTTTACTTGGATTTATAACGGATTAAATAATACTCGAAATTCGGCCTCAGTTGGTAGTTTTATTTTTGAACTTCAAGCCTTTGAATTTGAAGAAGAAATTTTTGTCACACTAAAATCAAAAAAAAGCAAAAAAAGTAAAGATACAGAAATTTTTAACGTTCCTGTAGAAGTTGAAGTATCTTTTATAAATAATGATAACGCGGTTTTTAAAACAGAAACTCTAATTGATACAATATCAGACGCCGAAAATAATTTAAGGACAAGAACTACTGACTATGATATAATTAGAATAGATGCTGTAGTAAAAGTTCAAGATGAAGTAAAAGAACTTAGTACATTTGTAAAAAGATAAATGTAGAAATATAAAAGGATTTATTTGATGAAAAAATCAATCGCTTGTATTGTATATAGTCAAGAAAAAAATAAAATTTTCATTGCTAAAAGAATGCCAATTGGTAAAATGGGCGGAAAATGGGAATTTCCTGGCGGAAAATTAGAAGCTGATGAAGATGCAGAAACTGCCATTATTAGGGAAATGCAAGAAGAATTTTCTGTAAATGTTTCTGTTGGAACAAAAGTAGGGGAAACTACATTTTTTCATTTTGATGATCAGGTTTTGTTAGAAGCCTATGAAGTTTCTTTTGAACATGACGGAATTGAAAAAAAATTTAAACTTACCGAACATACAGAATATAAATGGGTTGATATTGAATCTATAAAAGATTTAGACTTTGTTGATTCAGACTTAAAAATTTATCCAACTGTTTTGTCGTATATAAAAGAAAAATATCAAAAATAAAAATTACGAGATTCTTATGAAAATAAAAACAATCATATTAACAATTTTTTGTGTGTTACTTTTTTCTTGTAATGGGAAAGATGAATTAAATATTGTATTAGATAATTCAGAACCTTTGGCACTTGCTCCAGATGTTTCTTGGGCAGTAATAACAGAACCGTATGTTGCATACAAAGAAGAAAAATCTTGGACTTCCAACGGAACAGGTCATTGCCGACTTGGAGATATTATTCAAGTTCAAGGAAAATCATTAGACAAAGAAAATAAAATTTGGTATTTATTTGAAAAAGGTTGGATTTCTGAAGATTGTGTAACTGTTTTTAATAATCGGTATAAAGCAAAAACTTTGGCAGAATCTTTATTAAATGAAAAAAAATAAAATAAAAGGGTAAAAATGAGTTTAATAATTGCAGAAATTGGAACATCCCACGAAGGTTCAATAGAAAAAGCAAAACAATTAGTAGATGCAGCATGTAATTCCGGGGCTGATGTTGTAAAATTCCAATGGGTTTATGCCAACGAAATTTTACATCCCGACACCGGCTTTGTGAATCTTCCTACAGGGCAAATCCCTTTATACGACCGATTTAAGCAATTAGAATGCCCAGTACAATTCTACAAAGATTTACTAGATTATGTTCATTCAAAAGGAAAAAAGTTTTGTTGTTCCCCATTTGGCATAAAAAGTCTACAAGAATTAGTTCAAATTAATCCAGATTACATAAAAATTGCTTCTCCAGAATTAAATCATTATCCTTTATTACAAGAACTTGCAGACATTCGCAAAAATAATAATATTCCAGTAATACTTTCTAGCGGAGTTTCTACTTTAGCCGACATTGAAAAAGCAATTCAAATTTTGGGAACAGAAAATGTTAGTTTGTTGCATTGTGTTACAAGTTATCCAGCTCCAGAAGAAGAATACAATTTGCACTTAATAGAAAATCTTTCAAAAATTTTTGGAATTTCTTGTGGTGTTAGTGATCACAGTTTAGATCCAATTTTAGTTCCTGCTCTTTCTGTTTTGTGTAATGGAAAAATCATAGAAAAACACATTACTTTAAGTCGTCAAACTGCTGGGCTTGATGATCCAGTTGCTTTGGAACCAGAGCAATTTGCCCTTATGGTTCACGTTGTTCATCAAACTGAAACTTGTCTTAATCATTACGGCCCAGAAATTGGAAAACAAAAGGCAATTCAGCAACTAAGCGAACAATTTGGCATAGAAAAAATAAACAAAGTTTTTGGTGATGGAATAAAACGCCTTGCTCCTGCGGAAGTTCAAAATTATGGTCGCACAAACCGAAGCCTTCATTACATGGCAGATTTTTCTGCAGGAACAATCATTCAGCCAAAAGATATTGGTGTTCTTCGCACCGAAAAAATTCTTACACCAGGAATTACCCCAGATTTTTTGCCAAACATAATCGGGAAAAAACTTAAAAAAGATGTGCAAAATGGAGCAGGGGTTTTGCTCCAAGATTTTTTAGAATAACTTTTTTATATTGAGGGGGCAAACGTTTCCCCCTTTTTTTATATACGTTCATCAATTCTTCGGGCAAATGAATATGTGTATGGCTCAAAATATTTTCCCCAAAAATTAAGTGCAGTTGGATTAAGAGTTTCATAATCTACACCCAGGTGTGTTATCTCCTCTGTTTTAAGCCTATTAATAACAAATGAAAGTAGATTTTGTGCAATACCTTTACCACGAAAATCTTTGTCAAAATAAGCACCACAGATATTTTTCATTTTCTTGTGTCCTGTAATGAAATTTTCTCCATCATCAACTATAGAAATAAAGCCAATGATTTTTCCCTTTGTTTCTGCTGCAAAAATTCGCATTGTTTCACGTTTTATCCAATTTTTGAACCAATTTTCAAAATTTTCACCAGGAAAAAAAATCGGAGCTCCTGCCAAATGTTTGTGAAGTCCTTTTTGCAAATGTTCAACTTTAAAAAAGTTTTCTTTAGTCAATTCTTTAAAATCTACATCACATAAATTATTTTGCACATTAAGTTCTGAAATTTTTCCTATAGCATCTGAACAACGTATTCCAAATCCATTTAATACAAATGATTTTGCTGTTTTCTCGTCATGTGCATAACGACTTAAAGCACAACTAAAGACATTTTGTTTTACAAATTCTTCTGCAACTCTTGCAAATAACATTGATGCTAGTTTGCCCCGGTTTTCATAGTCGTATGAAAAAGCAC
>JAGARY010000480.1 GCA_017622055.1 Treponema sp.
AAAATTAATTTCTATAAAATTTTCATAATGATTTTTAGCAAATTCGCGTACAATAAAAGTTTTTCCAATTTGACGAGCACCTTTTATGAGTAAACATTCATTTTGTTTTGTTTTCTTCCAGTTTTCTAGAAAATTAAAAGCCTTTCGTTCTAACATAATTTAATTATGCATATTTTTAGATATATTTTCAATAAGAAATTGCATATTTTTAGATATATTTTCAATCTTAAAATGCATATTTTCAGATGTATTTTTAACAAATTTGGGAAATTTTCCCAGAATCAAATTTTATTTTTGTGATATAATTTTGTTATGTTGCAGATTTTTTTGAAAAAAGTTTTTAAAATCGAACTGATTTTTATTTACCTTGCTCTTACCATATTTTTTTGTACTGTTTATTTTAAAAGTGTTTGTAATGAACAAATCCAAAAATTAGATACAAATATGCTTTTGCTTCAGATGAATCAACAAAATCTTTCTTTGGAACAAAAAAATCAAATTGCTTTGGAACTTCAAACTTCTTATGAAGGCTACACTTATTTTGATCAAGAATTGAAAACAGAATTAAACGCCCTTATCACTGACATAAAAAAGGGAATTCAAAATCCCCAAGTGATTTTAGATTTTCAAAATCATATTCATCAGGAGCACACAAGATTAAATTTTGGTTTTGATTCTCTTTTGTACAGTTCCCTTTTTTTAATTGCCATTGCTGCATTTATTATATTGGAAAAGTTTTTCAAAAAATCTATGCAACTAAAAGAATTAAAAACAATTCAAAGTGAACAAAACGCTTTTAGTCTTGAACTTCACGATGGAGTTGCTCAAAATCTTGCGGCGCTAAAAATCTATCTGGAAAAAGAAGACATTCAAAAATCCAAGTTCTATGCAAATCAATCCTTAAATGAAATTCGATATATGATTGGTTCTGGCAACATCAATTTTTCTGATGATTTTGAAAAAATGGTAAATGAAATTGCTCAAACTTTTGAAACAAATTTTGGCATAAAAACAAATGTTTACACTGCCAGTAAAAAAATTGAAAATCTGAACAAAAAAGCAAAAACTCATCTTATTAGAATTTTACAGGAATCTCTTTCAAATATTTCCCGTCATTCAAACGCAAGTCAAGTTGAAATTAAAATAATTGACGGCATTGATGATTTTAGTTTTATAATTTGTGATAATGGAAAAGGCTTTGATGTAAAAGAAGTTGAACAAAAAAACAAAGCAGATTCTGTAAAACATTTTGGTCTTGGAAATATTAAAAAACGGGTAAATATAATTGGCGGAACTGTTGATTTTATAAACAAAGGAGGACTTACAATTGCAATCAAAATTAAAGATTCTGTTTATAGATGACCACAATGGTTTGCGTGAAGGAATGATTTTTTTGCTAAAAAATAAAAATCCTTCTTTTGAAATTTCTGGTGTTAGCAATGTGGAAGAAGGAATTGAAATTCTTTCTAAAGACAAAGATTTTTCACTTGTGATTTTAGACCTAAACCTTGATGGAGAAAATTCTTTAGAAAAAATTCCAGCAATAAAAAAAGCAAATCCAAAAGTTTCTATTCTTGTTTACACAATGTACAATAGTGAACATCAAGTTGCAAACGCTGTTCGTTGTGATATTCAAGGTTTTATTACAAAAGAATCGGCGGTAGAAGAATTGGAACAGGCAATTGTGGCAATTTCAAAAGGAAACACATATTTTAACAATGTGGCAAGTAAAGTTATAAATTCTCTTTTGCCTTCAAAAAACAAAGAACATAATATTAAAGATGAAAAATCATATCTTTTTGATAATTACAAAAGTTTGAGCAAAAAAGAAAAAGAGATTTTTATTTATCTTGCAAAAGGTTATGAAATTTATGAAATTGTAAAGCTTTTGGGTAAGTCAGAAAAAACAATTTTGAATCAAAGAACAGCAATTTATCACAAAATGTTTATTCAAGACAGACACGACCTTATAGAAAAAGCAAAACTTTTAGGCGTGATTTTTTAGTTGATGGTGAAAACTATGAATTATAAAAAATTTTTATTTATTACAACTTTTACTATTTTTAGCATAGCAATAAATTATTGTTGTTCCTATCTTGCAGGACTTATTGCTTTTCCTCTTTATCTTGATTCAATTATGACAATTGCAGTTACAGCTCTTTGTGGCTTAGTTCCAGGGGTGATTTGTGCTTTTTGTAGCAATTTTCTTCTATCTATTTTTGCAAATACAGGAATTCTTTTTTCTATGTGTCACATTTCCACAGCTGTTGTTGCTCACTTAGTTTTTAATGCAGAAAAAAAGAAAAATCTTGCTTCTGGAAATACCCATTTTTCATACACTACAGAAAATTTTATGTGGATAGGATTTTTTGCCGCTCTTACAAACTCACTTTTGGGAGATTCAATTTCCTACTTTTTTTATTCCGCAAACACAACAATTCCACAAGTAGACAACGCAGTGCAAGGAATCTTTGTTGCAACAAAAAATCTTACTTTTGCAGCCTATTTTGGAGGAACCGTTACAAACATTATTGATAAAGTTTTTAGTGCAACATTTTGTTTATTTGTATACAGATTTGTAAATTGGGTAAAGAAAAGGATGTAAAAATGTAGATAATTCTTTTTTTGCGTAATGTAATACTTGTAACCCGATGTTGTGAAAAATTACCTTTCTGGAACAAAACAAGGGATGTTTAATAACTTTCTTTTAAATTCCAATGCTTTTATTCTATTTTGAATTTTTACAACTTTTTCTTCTGCAATTCCTTCTGTTTTTCCAAGGTAAACTTTTTTAAGTTCATCGTATGTAAAACCCAAGTTGTCTTCGTCAGTTTTGCCGCTCATTCCGTCGGAAGGGGCTTTTACACATAAATCTTTTGGTAAACCTAAATCAATTCCCAATTGAACAACTTCGTCCACAAATAAATGTGCCAATGGTGCAAAATCCCCTGCACCATCGCCCCACAAAGTAAAATATCCTGCAAGGCGTTCGCTAAAGTTGCCATTACAAGAGATTCTTGCGTTTCCGTTTAATGCAGCAATTCCATATAAAGTTGCCATTCGCAATCTGGAAGGCATATTTGTTTTATATTGATTATTAAATTCTGTGTTTTTAGTTTGTGTTAAAATTTCTTCAGTAATTCCATTAAATGATTTTTCTATATTGACTGTATAACGTTCAATTCCTAAAAAATCACAAAGTTTTTTTGAATCTTCAATATCAGATTGAACACCGTTTGGCATCATAACACCAATTACACGTTCTTTTCCCAAAGCCGCACAGCATAAAGCCGCTACAGTAGAAGAATCCTTTCCCCCAGAAATACCAATTATTGCCTTAGTATTTTCGTTTCCATTTGTCGCAAAATATTCTTGCACCCATTTAATTGCCTGTTCTTTAATAGTCATAAGTTTGATTATACAATAAAAAAGGAAAAAGTGTAGATAGATTGTTATTAGGAATAGAAATATTCTTGTTGCTTTTTTTAGTGAATCGATTTATTCTAAAAATGAATTTTACTATTTCTTTCATTATTTTTATATTATGTGGTTTATTTTTGTAATATTATTAATAATAGTTGTTGTGGTCTTAAAAGTATTTTTAAAAAAAGTACTAAAACCAAAAGTTAAAGGCTTTGTTGGCGAGTTTACTGTTAATACTAGATTACATTTTCTCGGTGATAATTATATTGTTATGGAAGATTTAATTCTGCATAATTCAAACGGGTATACATCACAAATTGATCACATCGTAATTTCTGAATATGGAATTTTTGTAATAGAAACCAAAAATTATAAAGGTTGGATTTTTGGTAATGAAAAATCTGATAATTGGACTCAAGTTATATATAATGAAAAGCATTATTTTAGAAATCCTATCAAACAAAATTATAGTCATATATGTGCATT
>JAGARY010000481.1 GCA_017622055.1 Treponema sp.
CTCTTTAGCAGCCGCAAGCATTTCAGGGCTAGTCTTTAATTCTTCAATTTGAGCGGAGAGTTTTCCTAAATTCCTGTTTGCTTCAGAAAGTTCAGATGAACTATTAAAATTATAGCGCTCAGCTTTCCATTCAACATTATCGATTAATGTAACTAATTGTTTTCTATCTTGGATTTCTTTTTCATATTCAGATTTCTCAGGAATAAGTTTCTCAAGTTCTTTTTGTGCCTGTTCCAACTGAATCTTTATTACATTATTTCCTAAACAAACTTGTGTTTTCTGAATCTGCATCTTACTAGCCGCATAACTCTTACAAAGCATTCCATCTTTTGTAATTCCCCCCTTTGGATTTTTATGTAGTTCTTCAAGGTTTTCACAAAGATGAATTCCATTTAAAAGATAATTTGCGTAGCGTCTGGCTCCTTTATTTGTGATATTTAAAACTGACGCTGCTGATTTTTCTTCAATTTCTGTTTCTGGAATCTTATCTGTAAGTATTACACTTGTTTTATAAATATTTTTCTCATTTAAGATTGATAAAGCTTCATGACAATACATATCATCTACAATGATATTGTATCTTTTATTCCATAGAAAAGTTTCTATCGCTTTACGCCAGCTCTCATCGTTCAAAGATTCTACAAGTTCTGCAAAAAGACGAACCTGACTTTTAATACCTCGTTTATTAAATTCATTTTGAATAATTCTCTTTGCTTCTTCTGCTTCATCAGGAAACTGACGAATATTTGATTCAAGATTCCTAATTCTATTTTGAACATCTGTTATCCGTTTATTTACATCAGAAAGTTTAGTTTTTATAATACCATTATTCTCTAGAAACAAGTCGCGCTGATTTTTTATTTTTTTTGAAAAATCAATGAATGTAGAAATCTTTTTTTCAGATTCAAAATCCGTCTCACTTATATTTTGAAGAATAACATTATCTTCATCTGAAATTTTAAAATAGTTTTTCATTTGGGGAAGAATTATTTTCAATAACACTTGAAGATTTTTTAATTCAGATAATTCTTTTTCCAAAAACTCTATTCTTTTATTCAATTCAATCCTGTCATTTTCCATTTTGTTCAGGCTTTCTGTAATTGAATGGTTTTTATTTTCAACATCAGAAAGCCTCTTTCTCATATCATTAACTTTTATTTCTGAAATCTTCTTTTTATCTTCTAAATCTTTCAACTGAATCTGATTATTCTGAAGACTAATTTCAAGTTTTGAAATTTCGTCTTTATACTGATTAATATACTGGTAGCGGAACATCAGTTCTCGTACATTATAATTACGGAAGACTTTTTCATATTCGCAGGTCTTTTGCTCGATTTCTTCAAGAAGATTCTTTCTTTCCTGAATCTGCTCAAACATTTGTTTTGCCTGCTCATAAAGTTTTCGCTGTTCTCTTAGGCGATCCAAGGATTTTACTTCTGCCTCTGCAAAAACTGAAGTTTGCAAAAATTTATCTACATTTCGTTCTGGATCAAAAGCCATCATTTTTAGTAGTTTTTCTTTATACTTTCGATAGTCTGAAGTTCTTATTCCCAATTGGCGGGTTAGCTGTGGAATAGCCTTTTCACGACCAAAAAAATCAGCCCCTTTCAGCGGAATATTTTTGAATGTAAGATTATTTTTTGATGTTACGGTAAGTCTTCCTTTTTCGACAGAACTAAAATTAAAATCCTCTAATTTGCTTTTTTCACGGATTATCCATTGACTTATAGCTCTATCACTTTCTGAACGAGATTCCATACAAACAGCAATTACATGATAACCTGAAATAAGAGGATCATAAAATTCCATGGCAATATAACTTGTAACATTTCCTGGTCGAAGATATCTGTCTGATCCGTTTGTTTTTCTGTCTCCATGAATATAAGCAGTTACATTTCTTCCATTATCATCAGCAGCTTTATTAAACTGTGTATTAGCAGTAATAAGATAACTCATTGCATCTAAGATTGTAGTTTTACCAGTTCCATTAACACCAGTAAATAAAGTAGAACTTCCGAGATTAATAATTTCATTTTGGAAACAGGACCAATTTACAAGGAGAAGTCGTTTTGCAGTTTTTCTATTATCCTTCATTATTCTTCATCTCCCATATCAATTCCTAAATCAAAAGGATCTATTTCATAATCTGTAGAGTCAAGATCTTCAGATTCTTCAAACGCTGTTGCATCTTCTCCGTTACCTTTCATTCTTTTTTCTGCATCTTTTACAAAAGAAACAAATTCACTTTCATTTAACGCAAACTGTAACGAAGGATAAAGAATAATGGCAAAATCTTCATCACCAATTTCACCGATCGTTCCAATTAAGTTGAATTTACAAAACAACTTCAATATATCATTCAATGGACCTTTATCAAAAGGTTTCTTATAGTCATATTTTTCAAGTTCTATATTCAAATCCGACAATGTAATCTTAATAAGTTTATCTAATGAACCACGGTGCAATCTGTCAGAAAGCAAAGTCCATAAACAACAAAGAATAATACTTTCAATTTTCTTGAAACGGAATCTATTAACTGCTACAGATGCCGATATGTTTTCATTTACAATATTTGAAAGCATTACTACACCAGAATCTTTCTGAACTAGAACCTCAAATCCCATAAATGAAAAATATTGAGAAAAAAAATCAGAGTTTTTTGATACAAAATAAAACATCTTACGGTTTTCTACATCTTTGTCACGAACAATAAATGTCTTCTTTAATAATATTCTGGCACATTTTTGAAAGAATAGTTTATCACTGGAGGTAAATTCTGAATTCCAGTATTCATTAATAGATTCATTATTTGTCATTTTTTCTTGCCCTCCAGTGTTTAGTTATATAGTTTTCACTTTCTATATAAGTTCCATCTGTTTCTATTAAATATCCGTTTTCCTTTGCATAACTCACTGCAGCTAAAGATTTTAATATGTCTTCTTTATTTGAATAATTAAACTGACTGTTATCAATAATTTTATTTTGCATAAATAAATCATCCATGAATTTTTTCATATGGTCTTTTGAATATGGATTGTGAGATTCCTGCTCGAGAATATATTTTTGCCGTTCAATTTCTTCTTTTGATAATTCAAAATATTCGGATTCTGTATTATGTAAAATCTGTTGACTCTTATGTGGATACATTACAGATGACTGATCAACATACTCAAATTTTTGAATATTAAATAATTTTCCAGGCTCTTCTTTTTCTGAATTATTCTCAGAAGATATGAGAATTCGTAATGTTTGCTCAACTACACCTCGAATATCAAGTCCCTTGTTTCTGAGCATTCTTTCACGTGCAATTGCAATGTGAATATAAGTATTAATCTTCTGTTTTATATCGTCCATTATTTTATTGTAGTCGTCATGAAGAAACTTCTTTGTGGAATCAATCATTTCATAGACTCTTTCTTCTGATTCCATATTTGAAATCAGAACTTTATGAGCTTTTTCTTCTGCTAATAATTCTGTACACAGAAGATTAAAATATTCAGGTTGCTTCATTTCTTCTAGTTTTCGAGTAATAAAATTTCTGTAAATATGAATATTTTGTTGGTGAACCAATCTTGAATATTCTTTTATAAAGTCACCATCACAATAACTGATAATGTTTTCTGTAAGGCTTTCGAGACTTCCTTCATGATTCATCTTTTCAATTATCTTTTTTATAGAAGTTGAAAGTTTTTTAAGATCCGAAGAAAGAGCTTTTGCATCTGAAAAAGTAGGCTTTAGAATAAAATTATAAAGTTCTTGCTTATTTTCGTATTCTTTTGAATTAAAACGGTTATAAATATTGAGAATGTAACTTGAAAATTCGGGTGTTTTTGGTCTTTTTAATTTCTGCAAGAATTCAGCCAAAGCAATTCCATTATCAGTCATTACAATATATTTTTCAAAAGTAGAATCATCCTGATCTTCTTCAAGCCAACCGACAGAAATAAATTTTCTTAAAACAATATTAGCTTCATCGTTTCCTGCATTAACAGTATTTTCTTCGTCTGACAGGTCAAGATGATTTTCCAATAAAAAAGCAGCTAGAACATCTCGTAAATATGAACGTTCGAGTCGATAAGAAATTTCTTTATCATATTGATTATGTATTAATTCCAAACAATCAGCATATACACGATTATTGCTATTTCCAGCGAGATAATTAAAAAAATCTGAAGGAATTATATCAAATACGTTCATATTTATTCTTTCTTACAAAAATCACATTATCTTTTTAATGTCATCCAAATCAGGCAGAACCTTCTGCATTTCTTCAGGCATTTCAGAAAGAGACTTATAAGTTGTAACTCCCATTGGTTTGTCATAATCCTGAATTACATATTCTGCAAATTGTTTGTTCATACTCTTACAAAGAACAATGCCAATTGTACGGTTTTCATGAGGCTTTTTTATTTTATCATCAACAATTCTAAGATATGCACTAAGTTGACCTAAATAGGATGGTTTAAAATCTCCACGCTTCAACTCAACAACAACAAGACAATTCAATTCACGATTAAAGAAAAGCAGATCTGAAAAGAATTCTTCATTAAATGCTTCAAGATGATACTGGTCGCCGACAAATGCAAAATCCTTTCCAAAAGTCATAATAAAGTTCTTTACATTATGGATAATTGCATTCTCTACAACTCTTTCATCAACATCAGCTGAGTCTCGTTCTCCGATTTCTTCTACGTTTATGAAGTCTAATAAGTATTCATCTTTAAACATTTCCACAGCCTTTCGAGCAAGACTTGAAGGAGATATTGTTCTTTCAAAATTATTAGGAATTTCTTTTTGATGCTTGTAAGCTTCTTGTTTAATTAAAATTTCCAGAGTATCTACCTGTAAGTTTTCCTCTACAACGCGATGAATATAGTAGTATCGTTCCTGAAGATTTTTTACTTTGCTGAAAATTGTAATGTGATGAGAAAATGGAACTTTGAAGAAATCTTCGACTGGAAAGTCATTTAGATTTACTCCTGATAACTTAAAATCAGAAATTGGAATAATAAACTTAAATTCGCTTTATATGCGTGGAAAAATGAATTATCCAGGACACTTAATTCATCTGCACATCTAAC
>JAGARY010000482.1 GCA_017622055.1 Treponema sp.
GATTTGATTTTTTCAAATCTTGGATGCATAATCCATAAGCCCACATAGGCAACAATAAATCTAACAAATAAAATTTCTAATGCAGAAAAATTTTGTAATAAATCTTTTGTACAAACAAAAGTAATTCCCCAAATAATAACAGTAACGGTCGCAAGCAAATATCCTAATATCATAGAAAAAGAATATACCATAAAACAAAAAAAAGTAGTAGAATATATATATGAACTTAAATGATATTAGAAAAAATGCATATTTGAATATAAATAATGCAGAAAATCAACCTGATGAAAATGATATTGTTTTTGAAGAAAAAAAAGATCAAATTATTTTGTCTAAAAATGTTCAAAACAATACTGTAAAAAAATTTACTTTTCAGTCAATTTCAAAAGTTGTTGATGAAATTCAAAATCAAAAAAATCAAAATTCTATTCAAAGTTCTAATCAAAATCAGTTTGGTGGGCAAAATCAATTAAATCAAAATGAAAAAAATAAAACTCCAAATATCAGAAAGTTCAGTTTTGAAAAAATTACAACAAAAAATGAATTAGGAAAAATTGTTAGTAAAGATGAAGTTAATAATCAATTTAATCAGAAAGATATAGAAAAAAATCAAAATAATTTTAAAAGTGAAAGTCAAATTGGAAAAAATACTGTGAATCAAAGCATTCAGCAGCAACAAATTTTATATAAAGTTCCAAAGCCTGAACAAAAAGAAGATTCAATTTATCGTCGTGTTGCAAAATTTTTGATTATTATTGGAGAAGATGAAGCTGCAAAAGTTTTACCTCATTTGGCAGAAGAACAAATTGAAAAAATTATTCCAGAAATTGCTTCTATAAAATCTGTTAGTCCTGAAGAATCAAAAAAAATCTTGGAAGAATTTAAAGGTCTTATTAAACAGTCAAGACAAAGTGGAGGAGTAGAAACTGCCAGAGATATTCTTCAAAAAGTTTATGGAAAAGAAAAGGCTCAAGAAGTTTTAGATAGAGCAATGCCTTTTTCTGAAGGAAAACCTTTTGAATATTTGAATGATGCAGATTCTGAACGAGTTTATTTGTTGTTAAAAGAAGAATCTGTTGGAGTTCAAACAATTGTTTTGTCTCATCTTGTTCCCAAAAAAGCGGCTCAAATTATAAATTTAATGAAGGAAGATGAAAAAAAAGAAGTTATGATTCGTCTTGCAAAAATGGAAAAAATTAGTCCAGATGTAATTAAGCGAATTGATAAATCTTTGCATCAAAAATCATTAAAGCAAACTTCCGAAAAAGCAGAATCAATTGACGGAAAAAATGTTCTTGCTCAAATTCTTAAAAAAATGGATCCAAAATCTGAATCTGAAATTATTAATGTTCTTTCGGAAGATAATCCAGATTTAGGTGAAGATTTACGAAGCCGATTGTTTACAATTGAAGATGTTGTTAATGCAGATGATAGATTTATTCAAGAAAAATTGCGAGATATGTCAATTGATGAAATTTGTTACTTGATTGCTGGAAAATCAGTGGAATTTAGAGAAAAAATTTTATCTAATGTTTCTAAAGGACGAAAAGCAGAGATTTTGGAGCAAGAAAGTATATTATCTCCAATGCGAAAATCTGATTGCGAAAGAGTTACTTCATCATTTTTTAGTATTTTGCGACGTTCCTTTGATGAAGGTCATTTGATTATCAAAGGAAGAAATGATGATGTGTATGTTTAATTAAAAAATGTTTTACAGATGTAAATGTTTCCACTTGACACAAAACGTGAAATTTGATATATTTTGTAAACATTCCGCGGGGGTGGTGGAATTGGTAGACACGCAAGCTTGAGGTGCTTGTGGCGTAAGTCGTGGCCGTTCAAGTCGGCTCCTCCGCATAAGAGATTGCCAACATTGGTAATCTCTTTTTTTTTGCATTTTTTTGAGGTGTAATATGATTGCTGTTTTTGTGAATTGTTTTGCTGTTTTGGTTGGTTCTGTTTTTGGGCTTTTATTTGCAAAAAAGTTTTCTGATGAACTTTCAGATATGATTCAAACTGCTGCAGGAATTGTAACAGTTGTTCTTGGAATTCAAATGGCATTTAAATATGACAATATTATTTTTTTAACTTTGTCTTTAATTCTTGGTGGAATAATTGGTTATATTATTGATATTGATGGCGCAATTCTTCGTTTTGGAAATTTTCTTTCTAGAGTAGTAAGCAAAAATCAAAAAGATGTACCTCAAGAAAATCTTGAAAATCAAAACAATAAAAACTTTGCTTATGCTTTTTTAAATTCTTCTGTTTTATTTTGTGTTGGGGCAATGTCAATTGTAGGATCCTTTAAAGCTGGAATTGAACATGATTATTCAATTATTTTTACAAAATCAATTTTAGATGGATTTATGGCAATTTCGTTTGCAGCTGCCATGGGAATTGGAACTGCATTTTCTATAATCACAATTTTAGTTTACCAAGGTGCTTTAACTTTGCTTTCTGGCGTAATTCAGCCTTACGTTTCTGACTTATTAATTTCTGAATTAACTGCTTGTGGTGGGGCAATTATTGTAATGATTGGTATTAATCTTTTGGGACTTAAAAAAATCAAAACAGCAAATTATTTACCTGCCTTGGTGTTTGAATGTTTGTTTGTGGTGCTTTTTCCAATTGTAAAAAATCTATTTATTCAGTAAAATTAAAAATATAAGATTTATTTGAGAGGACGGAATTTTATGTTCGCTATTATTTGTGGAATTATTTTTATTGCATTTACAGTTTTTTCGGTATTGCCAATGTTCCCTTTAAACTGGGGCGCTGATGTAATTGCTTTCTTAAAAGGTTCTTTGCCTGTTTTGGCTGCATTTGTAGGATTAATCTGTTTATTCATTGGTGCAGCAGATATTAAAGATAAAAAAGAAGCAAAGAAAGAAGCTCAAAAAGAATCTGAAAAACAAGAATAGTTGTTTTTATATGAAAGATATAAATGGAATTTGTCATTGCGAAACTTCGATAGAAGTTGAAGCAATCCTGTGAATTTTTCGTCGCCTTGCTCCTCGCAATGACAAATATGAGGTTATATACTTATAATATGGTAATTTTTTAAGTCAATTTTTTTTCTGATATCATTGACACTCACGCTAAAAATCTGATA
>JAGARY010000483.1 GCA_017622055.1 Treponema sp.
AAAACCGTTAAAAAACAATGCGATATAGCATTGTTTTAGGTTTTTCGTACAATACAAAATTGTTGAGCAAAGCGAAAACAATTTTGATACAATCTTTTCTTTAGCAGCACAACCGCACTTTGACAGACACGACTCGACTGTAAGCTTATCAACAAAGTTTCAATTTTCTTTTTAGTCAAAGTGTTTAAAATAAACCTACCTCCAATGCATTATTCACTGCATTTATTATCACTTTGCTAGAAACTGTGGCGCCGCTAATGGCATCAACGTTGTAGGTGTTTTTTTGAACCATATTTTCAACTATTGAATTTGCTGCATTTCCAAAGCCATTTTGATGTTTTAATAGTTCAATATTTTCAATTTTTCCATTTTTTATAATAACGTTTACATCTACAATTACAGGGCCAAGTTCGCTGTGGCCTTTGTAGCTGCCATCTGGGATGTTTTTTACTTCAATGAATGTGTTTTCAAGAGCTGATGCATCTTTTACAATTTTTGCACTAAACACTTTAAAGCTTACAAATCCAAAAATGAAAGTTCCAAGAAAGATGATTAAAATTTTTTTCATAGTGATTTCCTTGACATAATATGTAATATATTACATATTATGTCAAGCCCTTTGAACAAAGCCTAGCCCAGATTGGAAGGGCGCGTAGCGTTCACGGATTTTTGAGCTTGCGAAAAAAGACGGGAATGGAGCGAAAGCGGAACCCTGGAAAGCTGGAAAGGTAGTATGAATGTTTGGGATTTGATTTTAATTTTTGGTGGTGATGTTTTTTGCTCCTTATTATCTTTTTACTTTTTTCTATTATTATTGAATACCATTTAAAAACAATGTAAAATATTTAACGGAAAACAATTTAGATTTAAAATAAAGTTTTGTGAGGATTTATGAAACAGTTGATGTTAGGAAATGCGGCGGCTGCTAGAGGGCTTTTTGAAGCTGGATGCGAAATTGTGTCTAGTTATCCTGGAACTCCAAGTACAGAAATTACGGAAGAAGCTGCAAAATTTAAGGAAATATATTGTGAATGGGCGCCAAATGAAAAAGTTGCTTTGGAAACTGCTTTTGGTGCAAGTTTGGCTGGGAAACGTGCTTTTTGTGGTATGAAGCATGTTGGATTAAATGTTGCGGCAGATCCTCTTTTTACTGTTGCTTACACTGGGGTAAATGCTGGGCTTGTAATTGGTGTTGCTGATGATCCTGGAATGCATTCTAGTCAAAATGAACAAGATTCAAGACATCACGCAATTGCTTCTAAAATCCCAATGATTGAACCTAGCGATAGCGAAGAAGCTAAAGAATTTGCAAAAATTGCTTTTGAAATTTCTGAAA
The DNA here is from genome assembly GCA_017622055.1 of Treponema sp. Lineage (GTDB taxonomy): Bacteria > Spirochaetota > Spirochaetia > Treponematales > Treponemataceae > Treponema_D. Next base: position 1,337 of record JAGARY010000483.1, read on the forward strand.
AATTTGATACTCCGGTTTTGTATAAAATGTGTACAAGAGTTGCTCACTCTCAAAGTATTGTGGAAACTGCAGAAAGAGTTGTGCAGCCTGTAAAAGAGTATAAAAAAGATCCTTCAAAATATGTTATGGCGCCTGCAAATGCAATTAGACGTCATCCTGTTGTGGAACAAAGATTAAAAGATATTGAAGCTTGGTCTGAAACAAGTGGAATTAACCGTGTGGAAATGGGAGGAACTGAAATTGGTATTATTACAAGTTCAACTTGTTATCAATATGCAAAAGAAGTTTTTGGCGATTCTGTTTCTATTTTAAAACTTGGTATGGTTAATCCTTTGCCAAAAAATATGATTTTGGATTTTGCTTCTAAAGTAAAAGAACTTTATGTAATTGAAGAACTTGATCCAATTATTGAAAATTATTGTAAATCTTTTGGGTTAAATGTTCACGGAAAAGACATTCTTCCAATTTGTGGTGAATTTAGTCAAAACTTAATTGCTAAAGCTTTTGGAAAAGATGTGCCTGAATCTAAAAAAATTGATGATGTAATTCCTGTTCGTCCTCCTGTAATGTGTGCTGGATGTCCTCATCGTGGATTGTTCTATGCACTTTCTAAACAAAAAATTACTGTAATTGGGGATATTGGTTGTTATACTCTTGGTTCGGCTAGTCCATTGAATGCAATTGATGTTGTTTTGTGTATGGGTGCTTCTGTTTCTGGAATTCACGGATACAACAAAGCGTTGGGAAAAGATGCAGAAACTAAGGCTGTTGCTGTAATTGGTGATTCAACTTTTATGCATTCTGGTATGACAGGTCTTGCTACAATTGCTTATAATCAGTCGAATTCAACTGTAATTATTGTAGATAATTCTATTACAGGTATGACTGGACATCAGCAAAATCCTACTACAGGTAAAAATCTTTATGGTGAACCTGCTGGACGAGTGAATCTTGAAGCTTTGGTAAAAGCAATGGGAATTAATAGAGTTGTTGTTGTGGATCCTTACAATATTGCTGAATGTGAAAAAGTTATTAAAGAAGAATTGGCTGCTGAAGAACCAAGTGTAATTATTAGCCGCCGCCCATGTGCATTGTTAAAAGAAGTAAAACCTTTGCCAGCATTAAAAGTTAATGCAGATAAATGTAAATCTTGTAAAATGTGTATGAAAATCGGATGTCCTGCAATCAGTATGAAAAATAACAAAGCGGTTATTGATGGAACTTTGTGTGTTGGTTGTGGTGTTTGTACTCAAATGTGTAAATTTGGGGCGTTGGAGGATTAAAAATGGTAAAAAATATAATGATTGTTGGTGTGGGCGGACAAGGTGCTTTGCTTGCTTCTAAAACTCTTGGGCAAGTTTTGCTTGATGCTGGATTTGATGTAAAAGTTAGTGAAGTTCATGGGATGAGTCAGCGTGGTGGTTCTGTTGTAACTTATGTTCGTTATGGCGAAAAAGTTTATTCTCCAATTGTAGATAAAGGCGAAGCTGATTTTATTGTTAGTTTTGAAATGCTTGAAGCGGCTCGTTATACAGAATATCTTAAAAAAGATGGGCGCATTGTTGTAAATACTCAAAATATTGATCCAATGCCAGTTATTACTGGTGCTGCTGAATATCCTGCAGATTTGGAAAACAAAATGAAAAATGCTGGTTTTGCTGTGGATGCAGTTGATTGTTTGTCTCTTGCTGAACAAGCTGGAACTGCAAAAGCAGTAAACATTGTTTTGATGGGCCGCCTTTCAAAATATATGGATTTTTCTGAAGAAGCTTGGCTCAAAGCAATTGAAAAACTTGTAAAACCTCAATTCTTGGAAATGAACAAAAAAGCGTTTATGCTGGGAAGAGGGGAAGGAAATTAAGAATTCAGAATTATGAATTAAGAATGAAGAATTGTGAAAGCGAAGCAGGGGGGGGCTGGCCCTAAAATCGAAAATCCGTTAAAAAAAGTTGTGCGACAGTGCAACTTTTTAGGATTTAGAGTTTATATAAAACTCTAAAAACGGCCGAGTCAAGGGCTTGAACGAAGTGTCCCTTGACCGGACGTATTATCGAAAGAACGGCTTGACCAGCTTTAGCTGGGCTTGAAAACGAAGCAAGGAGAGAGTTGTTTTAGTTTCTGCGAAAGAACAGCGGTGTCATTGCGAGGAGACCATTTATGGTCGACGTGGCAATCCAGAAAAGTGAATAGCAATTCTTAGAAAATTATGTTGTTTTCGGGCGGGATCCGAAAATCTAAATCTGTATATAGCAGGGATTTAGAGATTGTCGTACAAGATCTTCGTGTCAAGCACGAAGACGACAATGATATCTTAAACTTTTTAGACAGCCCCATGACAAGCTGCATATAGTTAGGCTTGGTCTATGACTTTGACGTGGGAACTGTGATTTTTTTTGTGTGCAAAAACGAAAAATCAAAACTTGCAAAAATGCAAAAAACTGTCAAAATTAAACCACAGGCACAGGCTTGGTCAAAGCGGTAGGCACTTGCCAATTGGTATGTATATAATGCCAAAGAGTTGAACCTTGGAATTGAAAGTACGAGTGGCAATGTTGCGTCTCCAAGGCTTGCTGCAAAACAAAATCCAAATGATGTTTTTAAGACTTTTTTGCATGAAGGAAGATAAATGCGAATTATGCTGTCGAATTTGTTTTTTGAAAGAAGTTTAGCGGCATTATCTGTGTCTTTTGTTATCATATTTATTCCGTTTTGGATTTGTCTGTAGGCAATTGGCCAAAACAGCATGCATTGCAAAATTACAAGCATCAAAACAGAGCCTCGTTTAAAAATCAAATTTGAAATCCAACCAATAACTATTGAAGAAATTGCCATTGGAATTAACGGAATAGTTTGGGCAATTGAACTTCCTTGTTTTTTTAAGAATTTAATTACTAACGAATATGAAAATCCTAAAATTGTAGAAAAAGTTGCTGTAAAAAATCCCACGAAAATTGAATTTTTGATTGCTGTAAAAAATGATTTAGAAAAAATTACTTTTGTAAATTCTTTTACCGACGAACTGATTATTGAAAAAAATGGGAAAAAGAAAAATAAAAGAATAATAAAAATCAAACTTAAAAAAATTATTACTTCGCTTTTTGACTTAAATTTTGTTGCAGATTGATGGGAAAAATCAATTCCGTCGGAAGTTGTCTGACTTTTTTTTGAAACATGGCTGTAAATAAAAACTGTTATTAATGCGATTGTTGTTTCTATGATTGCAATTAATGTTCCTTTTTTTATGTCTAAAGTGGACCGAACGGCGTAGTATAAATCAACTTCTAAAGTAGATTTGCCTGATGGTGAAAAAAGCATTGCAATCATAAAACTAAAAAAACTGAATAAAAAAACAGGAATGCAGGCTGCCCCAATTGCTCCGCTAAGTTGTTTTAATGTAATTGTAAAAAAAACTCTTTTTTCAGAGGCTCCAAGTAGGCGAGCAGCATTTCCTTGAGTGCTTGGGAGATTACACCAAGCATCGTGGATAATTCCTGTTATTAATGGAAAATTATAAAAACCTTGTGCAATCATAATTCCAGCTGTTGTGTACAAAAACTTTACAGGTGGATTTTTTAAATTAAATAATTTTTGCAAAAAGTTGTTTAATGTTCCATTTATTCCAAAAAAACAAACGTATACTAACGCTATGATTAAAGATGGCACGCACAAAGGAATTACTTTTGTTGAAAGGAGTAATTTTTTTAGCGGAAACTTTCTTTTTGAAGTAAAAAATGCAGTTGGAAACCCAATTAATAAAGCTATTATTGTAGAACCAAGGGCAATTTCCAATGTGTACAATGCCGTTTTTATCATAATTTTATTTTAGTGTGATGTTTGGTAATGGAGCCGATTTTTTGTAGCTTTCTGGAAGTTCTACGTTTTTGTTTGCAGGGAACATCCATTGTGCCAAAGGAATTAATGATTGAGCTTCTTCGCTAATCAAGAAATCTACAAATTGTTTTGCACCTTCTAAGTTTTTAGCTTTTTTTACAATTGCAGCGCCTTCAACTTGGCGAACATGTCCTTGGTCAAACATAATTGCTTGGAACTGGTCACCTTCGTCATATTCAACATGATAAGCGGCACTTGTGTTGTAACTAATTACTAATGGAGCTTCACCTTTTGTAAACATTCCATAACCAACGCTCCAACTTGGAGAAACTGTTAAAATTGATTTTTCTAAACGCTTTTTAAAATCTTGTGCTTTATCTTTGTAGATTGCATCAACCCAAACATCAAAACCAATTCCAACTGTGCTTGTTCTAGAATCCATAAGGATGATTTTGTCTTTGTAAATATCTTTTGTTAAATCTTCCAAAGAAGTTGGGGCAGGTAAGTCTGATTGTGTATTAAAAACAAAAGCAAAGTGTCCAAAATCGTAAGGAGTTAAAAAGTTTTTTCCTTGTGGATTTAATTCTTCAATTAATCCTTCTGATAAAACTTCTTTTGCATTTTTTGGCAAGTATTCCAAAAGAATTTCTGTTTGAGAATTATTTTTGATTGTGTAATTATCTAGTCCAATTAAAAGATCTGCGTAAGGATCGTCTTTTTCTAAAATTGCTTTTGTTAGAATTTGAGCACTTCCGTCGCAATCTGCATAAGTTACTTTTATGCCAGTTTTTTCTTCAAAACGTCTTGCAAGTTCTGGACCTACGCCCCATTCTCCGCTAAAAGAATCGTAAGTGTAAATTACAAGTTCATCTGGACGTGATTGTGATGATTTTTTGCAGCCAACGAATGAACTGCAAACCAAAGAAAATAAAATTGAAATTATAAAAAGATATGTATGTTTTTTCATACCTTCCTCCGTCGGCATTAACCGAATCAGGTTCAAAGGGTGTAATCTCAGCTTGCAACCAAAAACTTTGACTGCAAGCACCCCTGGTAAAAACTAATTTATTTTGAGTTAGTTTGTGATTTTTTAGAATCTACAAACAACTCCAACTTTTCCATAAATTGACTGTCTAGTCCAATCTTTTGGTGCAACATGAACTGTGGTTTCTTTATATTCTTCTGTTACTGTAATTCTTGGTGTAAAATCAAAAACAGCGTTTACTCCAAGCATAATTCCTAAAAAATCTCCAATAACATAGAATATTGTATTTGCACCACAAGCAAAACCAATAGAAACTTGGTCTACATTGTAGTTATCTAAATAATCATAGCTTTCTATTGTAGAAAAGTTTAAGCCTGCTCCTGCACCAAGCCCAAAAGGCCCAAATTTTCCATTCCACCAAAGCATAACTGGAACATCAACAATAGAAATATCAGAAAAAGAAATTGTATTATCATCTACAGCCGCAACTTTTGAATTTGTGGCATTTATTTCTACTTGAAAACCAAGTCCTAAAAATAAATCTAAATTAAATAATGCACCACCACCAATTGAAAAACCATTATAATCTTGATTTTGAGATGTAGTTCCGCCTATGTTAAAATTTCCACCTACTGTAAAATGTAATGCAAATGATGACGAAAGAAATCCTACAAAAAAAATCAATAATGCAAAATATTTTTTCATTTTTCTAACTCCGATTTTTTTTTGTTTTTAGATTATTCTTCTTCGCAAACTTTTTTTACAGCGTCTAACAATTGTGAATATTCTGTAAAAGCAGGGAATTGTGGATAATCTTTGATGATTTGTTCTGTTGAACGGAAAAGGAATCCTGCTTTTGAAGCTTTAATCATTTCTAAGTCGTTAAAGCTGTCTCCAGAAGCGATTGTGTCGTAACCAATTGATTGTAATGCTTTTACAGTTGTAAGTTTGCTTTTTTCACAACGCATTTTGTATCCTGTAATTTCGCCATTGTCTGAAACTTCCAAAGAATTACAGAAAATTGTTGGATAACCTAATTTTGCCATAAGTGGAGCGGCAAATTGTGTGAATGTGTCGCTTATGATGATTACTTGGCAAACTTTTTTAAGTTCATCAAGGAATTCTTTTGCACCAGGAAGAGGATCTATTTTTGCAATTGTATCTTGAATTTCTTTTAATCCAAGTCCGTGTTTTTTCAAAATATCAATGCGGAATTTCATTAATTTATCGTAATCAGGTTCTTCGCGTGTTGTACGGCGCAATTCTGGAATTCCAACAGCATCTGCAAATGCAATCCAAATTTCTGGAACCAAAACACCTTCTAAATCTAAACAAGTAATAATCATAAGTTTCTCCAAAAATAAATACTAATTATTATTTTCGATAATTAGAATATAGCATTTATTGAAAACTATCAAGAAAAAGAATAAAATCAAATAATATGGAAAAAGTGAAACAAAGAATTGTTATTTTATTTTGTATATTTTTATTCATTTCTTGTAAAACTACTTTTGATTTTAGTAAAAACGAAAAAGTTGTAGACGTAATTGAAAGAGAAATAATTGAAAAAAAAGTAGTATGCGTAAGTGAACATCATTCTGATGTTTTTCCATTAGAATTAATTACAGAAAATCTAGAAAAATTTTATGAAGCAGGTCTGAGATATATTTTTTTAGAAGAACAGAGTGATAATTTTATAAATAATCCTGAAGATATTAATTATTTTATTTATCCACCTTGGGAATTATGGGGATATAGATATGAATATATTTTATTTGAAAAAGAAATTCTTAGGATAAATAATCTGCATAAAAATGATCCATTAGTTGTAATATGGCCAGAAACTGGATTAGAAATTTCTGAGGATGAATTTAATCAAGATTTAATAACTGTTTTAAATATTCGAGATGAATATGCACAAGCAAATATTATTGGCACAATAAAAGGCACTGAAAAAAAATCTATGATAGTTTATGGAAATATGCATGGAGAGATAGTGTCAGATGATATAGAAAGAAAATCATTGGGTAAATATCTTTTTGACTATTTTGGTGATGATTTTTCTAGTTTTAATTTAGTTGATTTTAAATCAGATGGGAATACAAAAATTTTTTATGGTGATAATGATTGCAAAATTGTAGAAACTGAAACAATTCGAAAAATATTAAAAGATGACAGTTTTACACCACATTTTACACATTATGGTTTTTATGAAAAAGAAAAATATGGTGTTCCAATTTTTTATATTCCCGAAAAAATGAATTTGGATTATCTAATAAAAATATTAGAAACAGAAAAGATTTCTGAAAAAAAAGAAGTAGATGTGTGGTCAAAAAAAAGTGAACAACTTTTAGCTATCTATTATTTGAAATATCATTTTGGTAATAATTTTTCATTTGATTATACACAGTCTGAAGATGATTTAGCGAACGCTATAAACAAAATAAAAGAGAAGAACAATCAAGACTTTCAATATAATTTGGAAGTATTAGAAGAATATATTGGTATGCTTACAAATTTAATGTATGCTAGAAATGAGGAAGAATTAATTTTTCTGAAAAATGAAGTAAAAAAAATAAATCAAAATGATATTTGGCCTTTATATTGGTATGCTTATTTTATGACGAATGCAGCAGAAAGTGAAAATTCAATTTCAATGTATGAACATGTGCTTACTTTGTGGGATGAGTTATTTAATAATGATTTATTGTATGCTTCGCCAGTGTTAAAACTTTCTTGTCAAAAGGCTGCATTTTGTGCAGAAAAAATTGGCAATAAAGAAAAAACTGAATTTTTTAGGGAAATTGAGAAAAAAATTAATCCTGTGTTTGATATTGATTACGAAAAATACGAATTTTTTGGTTGGTAGAAGAAAAATTTATTTTACAAAGAAGATAAGATTTGCATTTCTTGAAAACTATCAAGAAAAAGAATAAAATCATATAGTATGGAAAGAAAAAAGACATCAAAGAGTTCGGCAAGAAAATCGACTGGGACAAGGGCAAAAGCAAGTGTAAAATCAAGAAGTTCCAGACCTGCAGCAAGAAAGTCAAAAAAGCCAAAAGTTTATATTTCTTCGTTTAAAATTATGGGAATGTGTGGCATTGTAATTTTGATTTGTATGTTGCTTCTATTAACTACAAATTTAATTTCTAAAGATTCAGCAAAAAAAATTGCTAGTAAAGATTCTGTAAAAACTGAAAAAGTTGCAAAAGAAGAAACAAAATCAAAAGAAGTAAAAAAAGAAAATAATATAGAAAAAAATGATAGCAAACAAAAAACTGAAGATTCAATTTCTAAAAGATTTGAGCAAGAAAAAAAAGAAAAGAAAGTTGAGCCAAAAAAATCTGAGCCTGTAAAAAAAGAAAAAAAGGAAGAAAAAGTTCAGCCGCCTGTTCAAAAAAAGGATGAAGAGCCTAAAAAAGTTGTGCCTCCTGTGGTAGAAAAAACTAC
>JAGARY010000484.1 GCA_017622055.1 Treponema sp.
TAAAGTTTTTTTGCGTTTGCAATATCAAGTTCTGTAATTTGAACATTTACACCTTTTGCAATAAACTTTTTTACTGCTGCTTCAAAACTATCATTTACATTTCCACTTACTGGTGGATGTTCCATTTGAACGTGTGATTGCATACCAACTGCATCGATTCTTGCATCAGGAGCTGCTTGAATAGCATCAACAACTTTCAAAATTGCATTTGTTTTTCCACCACCATTTGCAGATCTTGTAGAACCGTTGTAGCTACTATAATCGTTGTAAACTAAACTAACGTCTTTTGGAGCATATTTATTTGCGTATCTAAAAGCATTTACAATGAATTCTTCGCTACCATAAACTTTGAACCAATTACTATCTTCACGAAGCCATTTTTGAGCTGTAGCACCGTCGGCACAAGCTTCATTTACAACATCCCAATGTTTGATAATATGTTTTCCGTTGTTGTTTTCTTTTTCCCAATTTGCAACAAATTCTAAAACAGTTTTAATGTACCATTCCATACGAGCATTCATTGTGTCTTTATCAACAAGTTCTGAATCGTAATCATAATTTTCTGTAAAGAACCAATCTGGTGTTTGAGAATGCCAAACAAGAACGTGTCCTCTCATTTCAAGATTATTCTTTTTTGTAGCTTCCAAAATATCTGCGCAAGTTTCAAAGCCTTTTAAAGTATAACTTGGAACTTTTACTGTTTTACCGTTTTCACCTTTAAAATCTTTAAATTGTCTTGGAAGAGACCATCTAAAAATAAAATCTGGTTTAAATTCATTACCCATTGTGATTGAACTTGCATGATATGCAACACCTTTTTGAATATCAGGAACAGCGAATGTGTCGTTCCAACCTACAGCAATTCCAAAATAATCAAAATGTGATTTTAATGAATTCTTTAGAGGTTCAACTTCTAACCAATTTTTTAATTTTACAGGTTTTCCAGTTAAAGATTCACCAGTAATTGTAACTTCAAAATCTTTTAAGAAAATTTTAGAATTTTCTAAGTCTATAGAATTTGTAGGAATGTATAATTGTCGAGGACCTGTTAAATGAACAATTTTTGAACCTGTCATTCGTGTCCATTCGCCAGTTTTTACTTTTTTCTTTGCAATTTCTGGGAATCCTTCGTTAAAATCGTTTATCATCCAGATGATTTCGTTTACATCTTTTTTTGAATCTTCAATTTTGATGTCACAGTAGAATTTAATTTCAACTTCTTTGTTTGCGTATTTTGACAAATCAATTGCAATTGGATTTTTTCCTGTTAATTTTTTTCCTGTGATAACAGTTACATTTTTGAACTTGTCTTTTTTCTTGTCAAATTTTATTCCCTTTGAAACTGCATCAATTTGGGAAAATTTGATTGTCTCTTGGGAAAAAATGAATGTACAGCTTAATAACATTGCTGTAAAAATTGCTAAAAGTTTTTTCATTTAGAAACCTCTTGTATACTAGTATATTTTTGATTTTAGCACTTTTTGAATACTTAAAGCATAGGTCAGTTTTCTTAATAAATCAATGATTATTTTTGTAAATTCCAACAAATGCAGTAACAGATTTTTCTGGAGCCATTATTAATGTGTCCATTAAAGAAAGACCAATTTTTGAACATGGCAATAGATTAAAAAAATGCTTTTGATTTTCTAAAGAAACATCACCAAATCCTGGGCTAAATCTGGGGCGTACTGAATTATTTTGATTTTTTTCTATTTGAGCAATTTGATTGTTAGCAAAATCTACAACTTCTTCTATAAGCATTGCACCAGTTGCTTGAAAAACTGCAGCCATAACTTGGTCTGTAAATTGTGTTTTTCTGATTAAAGAATCTACTTGTGGGCCCAAAGTGCAAGCAAGAAGATAAACTTTGTGACAGTTTTTTAGATTATTGTATAAATCTTTTGACTGAATCTGAAAATTTGTGTCTTTAAGTTTAATGATTGGATTTTTTTGATTTTGATTTTCTGGGGGAAAAGTAATTTCAAGTTCAAAATCTTGAAAAACAGCCTTGGGATTTATGATTTTGTGCATTTGTGTTGCGGCTTGTTCTATTAAAGATGCAATTTGACTATCTGGTGCCGAAAGTTTTGAATAGCCCAAATAACGTGCAGTTTCTTTATTGTTTGGGATGAGAATACTTTTTTCTACGTTTAATATTGTTGGCATATATTTTACTTTTTCCTACAATGGGGGCAACCTAAAATGTGGACGTGTTTTTTCCCGTCTCTTTTGTTGAATAATCTTGCTGTTAGGTTTTCTGTTTGTCCAACTGGTGAATGGCACACTGGGCAAATGCGTTTTACATTTGGTTCGCATTTTGGAAAACAATGGGGGCATCCAGAAACTGTCATTAATTGATCTGGAACATTCATTGGTCTGTAAACTTTTGAAATTAAATTTTCACCTTTGAATAAGTATGATTCACAAAGAGGGCATTTTACGTTTTGAAGATTTTTAGTTTTTTGTGATTTTTTCTTTGCGTTTTGTTGTTTTTGTGAATAGCGAATGTACCAAATTAACAAAATGATAATTACAACACAGGCTAAACCTAATAAAAAATAATCCATAATTTAGTTTATCATCATTAATTAAGGTCGTCCATAGTTGTGTAATATTGTAAAATACCAATTTTTAAGATAAAATATAGTTATGAATATTATTGTTGTAGGCAATGGTGGTCGTGAGCACACTATCTGCTGGAAATTAGCTCAAAGTTCATTAGTTGATAAAGTTGTTGTTGTGCCAGGAAATGGTGGTACAGCGTGTGAAGAAAAATGTGTAAATGTAAATCCAAAAGATTGTGATTACATTAAAGAAGGCGAAAATCCTTACGTTGCAATTGCAAAACACGAAAATTGTAGAATGGCAGTTATTGGGCCAGAAGATCCTTTAGCTGATGGTTTGGCTGATGTTTTCTGGAATGCTGATATTCCTTGTGTTGGACCAAAAAAAGCTGCCGCACAACTTGAAGCAAGTAAAGATTTGTCTAAAAACTTTATGAAAAAATACGGTGTTGCTTGCGCTGGAAGTGAAACTTTTGTAAATAAAGATGCTGCTTGTGAATATATTAAAAAACACGGTGCTCCAATTGTAATTAAAGCAGACGGTTTGGCAGCTGGTAAAGGTGTTGTTGTTGCTGCAACTGAACAAGAAGCCTTGGACGCTGTAACAGACATTATGGACAGCGGTCGTGTTGGTGATGCTGGTAAAAAAATTGTAATTGAAGATTATCTTGAAGGTGTTGAAATTTCTGTTTTGGCAGCGGTTTCTGTAACTCCTGAATATGCTGTTCAAGGAAGTGCTACAATTGTTCCTTTCTTGGCTGCAAGAGATCACAAAAGATTGATGGATGGAGCAAAAGGTCCTAACACTGGTGGAATGGGTGCAGTTTGTCCTTTGGATGATGTTTCTGAAGAAACAATGATTCAATTTGAAAAAGATATTATGGCTCCAACTTTGGAAGGTCTTATTAAAGAAAAATTTGATTACCGTGGATTTATTTTCTTTGGTGTAATGCTTACAAAACAAGGTCCAAAACTTTTGGAATATAACGTTCGTCTTGGTGATCCAGAAACTCAAGCAGTTTTACCTTTGATGGATTTTGATTTTGCTGCAATGTGTACTGCAATTTTGAACGGAAGTTTAAAAGACTTTAGTTTTGAATGGAAACCTGGATACCAAGTTGCGCCTGTTGTTGTAAGTGGTGGATATCCTGGAGATTACAAAAAAGGTCTTGAAATTACATTTAATGAAGCAATTTTAAATGCTAGTACAGCAAAAGTTTTTGTTGCTGGTGCTGTTTCTGGACGCCGCGGAGCAGGTGATATGCTTACAAGTGGAGGACGTGTTCTTGCTTGTAGTGCTTATGGCGAAACATTCAAAGAAGCGTGGGAAAAAGCATATCAAGGGATTTCTGCTGTAAAATTTGATGGTGCATTCTACAGAAAAGACATTGGGCTTCCTGGTGCTGCTGAAAGTGGAAAGTTGTAATAGATTTTGAAAATTGCGTTAGCGGGCGTTGCCGGTACACCGCAGGTCGTAGACCGAGGAGTTTAGGCAAGCACGCGACCCCAAAAAAAGGCTGTCTAAAAATCTTTTTAGACAGCCTTTTTTTGGGGAAACGCCCTTTATTTTAAGAAAATTAAACCAAGGATTCCTGCTGGAATTAAGTATGCAGCGAACCATTGGAGTTTTCCTTTTTTTATAATTTTCATTAAAACTGAAAGTGAAAAATAGCCTACTGCAAAAGAGGCAACGCATCCTGCAATAATTGGAGCAGCCCCGATTGATGAGGACATTTGTCCTAAGTCTTTTAATTCTAAAATGAAAGCACCCAAAATTGCTGGGATAGAAACTATAAATGAAAATTCACCTGCAAGGGAACGGTTTACGCCGCCAAAAAGAGCTCCTGCAATTGTGGAACCACTGCGAGAAATGCCAGGTAAAGTTCCAAAGCCTTGCATAATTCCGATTATAATTGACTGTTTAATTGAAATGCCTGTGAATTCTTTAGGGCCTTTTGCAGATTGTCTTTTTTCCATTATAGAAGAAATGATTAACAATGCTGATGTTACTAAAAATCCGCCACAAACAAATTTTACGCTTAAATCTGGAATTAATTTGCTTGTTACAACTCCAAATGCACCTGTGATGGCTGTTGTCAAAATGATTGCGATAATTGTTTTTTGACCAATTTTGTCTGTTGGGCAAAGTAAATCGTTTTCTGAAATTTGAACTTGATTATCTGATTTTTGTTTTTTTGTAATCCAGCGACCAAAACATTTTAAAAGTGCCCAAATCTTTGGCCAAAAGTAAATTGTTACAGCGAGTAGAGTTGCCATGTGCAAAAAGATGTCGTACAAAAGTGGAACATCTTCTAAGCCAAAAAGTGATTGTGCAAGTGCTAAATGCCCTGACGAAGAAATTGGAAGGAATTCCGCAACTCCTTGAAGAATTCCTAGTAAGAAACCTTGTAAAACTGTCATTTTATTTTCCTATTTTATTTTTGTTTTTTTTGCATTTTATACAAAATAATTGAAGTTACAACTGCAAATGCAATCATCATAAAACAAAGGATTTGTCCTGTAGAAATGTTTAATAATGATGTATTTGTGTAAATTGGGGCTGCTGAATCTTTTGCAATTCTGTAACCAATGTCTGCGTCTGGTTCTCTAAAGTATTCAATAAAGAATCTTACCAAACCGTAGCCACCAGCATACATCATACTTAATTGACCTGTAAATTTTTTGCGATTTCTGCAAACCCAAATGATTGCAAACAGGACAAGACCTTCAAAAAGTGCTTCATAAAGTTGGCTTGGATGACGTGGAAGATTTACTAAGGACATTCCTGAAATGTCCATTCCAATTTTTGCACAAAATTCTTGAACCCAAGGTAATGATGTAGAAAACTTTTCTGCACCTGGAAAAACGATTCCCCATGGCATTGTTGTAATTCTTCCATAAAGTTCTCCGTTTAAGAAATTTCCTAAGCGACCAAATGTGTAGCCAAGTGGAATTGCCGTACACATTGTATCACACCATTGCCAAAATGAATGTTTTTTTACTTTACACCAAACAATCATGCCAATAAAGCCTCCAATAAAGCCGCCGTGGTAAGACATTCCAGCTAGACCTGTGAAATTTCCGTTTGAGTCAAAAGGCCAAAATATGAGCCAAGGATGTTTCCAATAGTAGTTTGATGGGTTATAAACTAAGGCTGAAAAAATTCTTGCACCAATGAGCAAAAAAATTATTCCAGTAGAAATAAAACTTAGTAAGTCGTCATCGTTGATTTTGTATTTTGGAGTGTCCAATGCACCTTCTTTTGCAACTTTTTTTAAAATTAAATATGCAGTTCCGAATGCAAAAATGTACATTAAACTGTACCAACGTAAAAATCCTAAAAAAGGAATTCCAGGAAATATTTCTGGATGAATCCATGAAGGATAATTGATGTATAACATAAAAAACCTCTACTTTTTATAATTTGAAGCCTTGGTTGGCTGCTTTTAGTAATTTTGATTTTAGAAGTTGATTTTCTTTTCTAAGTTGAGTGATTTCGTATTGCTGAGTTTTTATCATTTCGGCAAGTTCACCCATTGTTAAAGTTCCGCCAGAAACTAAATCATCAATTCCAGAAAGTTTGAATGTAAAATCATCAACAGCTTCTTCTTCTGCATTTTGGAAATTATCTGATGCATCTGCGTCTGGAGCAAAATCTGAATCAAATGTGTGAGGAATTGTTGCAATTACTTTATCTGCAACTCTGTAAATTGCTTGGCCTAAAACCGATTGTGGTTTGTAAACAACTAATGGCAATTGAGAAGCCAAAGCTTTTTCTTGAAGAATATCTCTATACATTAAACCCAAATATTCAATTTCAAGTCCAAGATATTGATTACAAGATGCTTTTATGCGTTGTGCTTTTTCAGCATCTTTTGGGTCTTCAATCATATTCATTACAAGTCTTGGTCTAAATTGATTCATGCGAGTTATAAAAAGTTGTGTAGTTTGAGGATCAACTTGACTTAACGCTTGTACTAATTGTGGAATATACAATTTTTGCATTGTGGCAGAATCTTTTTTTAGTTCATCAAGATATTGTCTGCCAGGAGTTCCACGTTTGAAAGTTGTGTACAAAAGTCTAAAAACTGCATTTTTTAAGAACAAATATCCATTTAAAGTTGCTGTAACTGCTGGAGCAGACACAACAATTCCTTGTGGAGAAAGCAAGAACATATCAAGAATAAATTGATGAGTTCCTGCTCCCAAATCTAAAATGACGTAATCTGTATCAATATTTTTTAAGTTTCTAATTAATTTTAATTTTTGAACACTTTTTAGCGAAGTTAAATCTGGGATCTGATTATCACCAGCAATAAAACTTACATTTTGATAATCAGTAGGCTGAATAATATCTTTAAAATCACTTTTTTCTGTAAACCAAGAACCAAGACTTGCACTGCCAGGCTTTTGACCTATAACTAAATGCAAATTTGAAGCACCTAAATCTAAATCAACAAGAACTACTTTTTTTCCTTGTTGTCCAAGAGAAATTGCTAAATTGGCAGAAAGGAGACTTTTTCCAACTCCACCTTTCCCACTTGCTACAGGTATAATTTGTGTCATACCAAAATTATAACACAAATTGTATAAATTTTCCATTAAAGATATTTCTTTTTCATCTTCTTTTATTATTTTAATAAAGGTTAATAAAAAAAATTCCGATACTAGAAATATGATTATTCTACTTTTTGCACTTTTTTTATCATTAAATGTTAATTTTGCTTACGCTCAAGAGATTAAGGAAATAAAACCTCTTTATCAGTTGCCACAAAAAGCAATGGTTTCCGAAGAAACGGCTTCTATGATGGGAACTTTTTTGGTTGGCTCTGATTCTGGTTTATATAGAGTTACTCCTAGCAATAATGTTTTGCCTTTGTGGGTAAATGGTCGTGTTGATCAAATTTTAAATTTAGAATTTCCTTCATCTGACGGAACTGTAAAACCTGCCTGGCTTTTGCGAACAGATAAAGGAATTTTTGTTACTTATGATTTAGAAGTTTTTGAAGAACGAAACAACGGACTTTCATTTTTAACTATCAAAAAATATAAAAATAAAGAAAAGACTTTAGAAAAACAAATTCAAGAATTAAAGGACGTTTGTGCAAATCCGTTGAATAATAATGAACTTGTTACTGCAACAAAAGATAACGTTTATTATTCAAATAATGCAGGACAAACTTGGACAAACTTAAATTCCATGAGTAAAACAACTCCTGGTGTAAAAGCGGTGGCAATTGCAACTTTTGACGGAGAAACCGTTGTTTTTATGAGTCATCCAATTTTTGGCTTGTCTTATACTTTTCCAAACAGAAAAAAGATTGAATGGTTTGATGTAGAAGAAGGATTTGAAAAAATGAAATCTCTTTCTTCTCCAGATGAAATTGCAGATATTTATCCAGTTTTACGAACTCAAGCTGATGGAACTGTAAAAACAGAAATTTACATTTCGCAAACATATATTCCAAGAATTTACAGATTTAATTGGGAAGAAAAAAAAGGCGAATTGATTTATTCGGGAAGTGAACCTGCTGATGTTATTGACGGACTTACTTGCATAGATAATGTATTGATGTACACAACTCTAGAAGGATTTGGGGCACTTGATTTAGATACGTTGCAAAATCCTGGAAAGCCTGTAAATGAAGAACAATGGCATCAAGCTTTTTCAAAAGTTCCAGACACAATCAACACCGCTTGGATTCCAGAAGGAAGAAGTGGATTTGGTTCAGGAGCTTTGTTGAATGAACTATGGCTTTTGTATCCAGGTTCGGTAAATTCTCCTTATGCAGAAATTGCTAATGGAAAAAAAAGCATTTACGCTTCGGCATACCAGTGTAGAAATCAGGCTGGAATTGATAAATTTATTAAAGTAATAAAAGACAGAAATATGAATAGCGTTGTAATCGATATGAAAGACGATTACGGTTTGTTGCGTTATGATTCAAAAAATCCTCTTGTATTAGAAAAAGGTCAAATTTCAAAATACGCTATGGATTTAGATCACTTTATTAGCGAATTCAAAAAAGAAAATATTTATTTGATTGCAAGAATTGTAACATTTAAAGACAGAACACTTTCACGTTATAAAAACGGAAAATATGCCGTTATGGACCGCACAACAAATAAACCGTGGCTTAGAATTAAAGGTTATGAAGAAATAAAAGACGAAGCTGGAAACGTAACTGGAAAAGAAGCAACATATTACGATGAACATTGGGTTGATCCATATTCAGAAGAAGTTTGGGAATATAACATAGAAATTGCAAAAGAATTGATAGAACGTGGCTTTGACGAAATCCAATTTGATTATATCAGATTTCCAACAGACGGGTACAATTTACGAAACGCAAAATATCCTTGGCAAGATAAAGGCATGGACAAAGAAAGTGCTTTAATTTCATTCTTGTCTTATGCTAGAGAAAATATTCAAGCTCCAATTGGAATTGACATTTACGGGGCAAACGGCTGGTACAGAAGTGGAACTCGTACAGGACAAGACGCAGAAATGCTTGCAGAATATGTTGATGTAATTGGACCAATGTTTTATCCAAGCCATTTTGAACAAACTTTCTTAAATTATGCTCCTGTGGCAGATAGAACTTATAGAATCTACTTTTATGGCTCTTTTAGAAATACAATTATGTGTAAAAACAGAGCAATAATTCGTCCTTGGGTTCAATCATTCTATTTGAATGTTTCTTATGACAGACAATACTATGATTCAGACTATATAGAAAAACAATTTTTTGGTTGTCGCGACTCAATAGACCGAGGATACATGTGTTGGAACAACTCTGGAGAATACGGAGTTACTCCACCAGATATTGAACAAACAAAACCATTTACAGGAACAGCCCTAGAAGCCGACGGAAAATTCAGAAAGCCTGCTTTGGGGACAAAAATGAAACCGTTATATGTAAATGATTCGGATTTATCTGTTTTAGATAGCATTTTGTATCCAAATTACGAAGATTCTCAATACGACACTTCATACACCCCACTTTTACAAATACCAAATAAAAGGTAAAATTGTAAAAAGATTTTTTGTCATTGCTAACAATTTCCTGTAAAGCAATGGCAAAGTGAGGTTACAAAATGAACGCTTCTCAATACACACCAGAAGAATCAATTTCTTCAATTGCAACAGCCTTAGCACCAGCCGCTTTAGGCATTGTTAGAACATCCGGAAAAGATTGCATCCAATTATTAAGCAAAGTTTTTTCACGTCCAAAGGCACTTTTGCAAGCCCAAGGAAACACTTTAGTTTACGGATGGATTAAAGATGGCGATTCCCGTATTGACGAAGTAATGCTTGCTGTTTACAAAGCCCCAAAAAGTTTTACCGGCGAAGACATGGTAGAAATCTTTTGTCACGGAGGCCCTGCCGTTGTAACAGCAATTCAAAATTTAATGCTAAAAAGCGGATTCCGAGCCGCAAACCGTGGGGAATACACATTCCGCGCCTTCATAAACGGAAAAACAGATCTTACAAAAGCTGAAGCCGTAAAAGAAATTATAGATTCTCACACAGACGCTTCTCGTTCCCACGCAGTTGGCCGCCTTGCCGGAAGTCTTTTTGAAGAAATCGATTCAATCAAAAAATTAATCATAGACACACTTGCCGCAATTGAAGTAGAAATTGAATATCCCGAAGACGAAGAAACAATTGCCGACAGTTTTGACAAAACAGATTTAGAAACAGCCCAAAAACGCCTAAAATCCCTTGTAGATTCATGGAAAAGCGAAAAATTATACCAAGACGGGGCTCGCGTAGTTTTGGCAGGTCGCACAAATGCCGGAAAATCTTCCCTTTTTAACGCAATTCTAAAAGAAGAACGGGCAATTGTAAGTGACATCGAAGGAACAACTCGGGATTGGCTAGAAAGTTGGGCAAGCATCAACGGAATTCCAGTTCGTCTTTTTGACACAGCAGGCCTCCGCCAAACAGATGACGTAATTGAAGCTCGGGGTGTGGAACTTACAAAAAATCTTGCCACAGATGCCGATGTTGTTCTTTACCTCATCGATTCCACAGTTGGCCCAAACGACGACGACAAAACATTCATACAAAATTGCACCGAACCGTTAATCGTTGTTTATAATAAAGCAGATAAAAATCAAGGTGGGGGAAGTCTCCCCCTCGCTCCAAAGTCCTCGCCAGAAAATCTGGCTCCGGTCTTTTCCGCTACCCCCTCTGACTCTTCATCACAATCTCCAGTTTACATCTCAGCAAAAACAGGCAGCGGACTCAAAGATTTATTCGCCCAAATTACAAAAATCCTTACAGCAGGGCTTTCTACAGAACGTGAACAAGCAGGTCTTGGTTCTGCACGGCAAAAAACAGCCGTTCAAGAAGCTTTGGAATGCGTAGAACACGCTTTAGAAAGTGCCCAAGACAATTATACTTTAGATGCGGTTGTTCAAGATTTGGAAGACAGCTTAGACGCTCTTGGAGAAGTTACAGGTGATGTAACTCCAGATGACGTTTTAGGCAGCATTTTTGCAAATTTCTGTGTAGGAAAATAATTAAAAATAACAAAAAAAAATATATTTTTTTCTAAACTTTTTTTTCCCATCTCCGATAGTTTAGGTATAGGGTGGTGGAAACCCGTGAGATAAACCACGTTGTGGTTTGCAACCCACCAATGTGTTTTATCTAAAATTAACCAAACTGATAAGGAGATTATTATGGTTATTAATCACAATATGAGTGCTATGTTCGCTCAACGTTCCCAGGGAATTCAAGATTTGGCACAGCAAAAAAGTATGGAAAAACTTTCATCAGGTATGAAAATTAATCGTGCCGGTGATGATGCTTCTGGACTTGCTGTATCAGAAAAAATGCGTGCACAAATTCGCGGTTTGAATCAAGCTTCTCAGAATGCTCAAAATGGTATTTCTTTCATTCAAACAACAGAAGGATATTTGCAAGAAACAACAGATATCGTTCAACGTATCCGTGAATTAGCAGTACAATCTTCAAACGGTATTTACTCTGCAGAAGATCGTATGCAAATCCAAGTTGAAGTTCCTTCATTGATTGCTGAAGTTGATAGAATTGCTTCTACAGCTCAATTCAATGGTATGAATATGTTAACAGGACGTTTTGCTCGCCCAACAGGTGAAAACGTTGTTACAGGATCAATGTGGTTCCACATTGGTGCTAACATGGATCAAAGAACTCAAGTTTACATTGGTACAATGTCAGCTGCAGCTCTTGGTCTTCGCAATGTTGGTGATGAATCAATCATGACATTGGAAACTCCAGACGAAGCAAACCGTGCAATCGGAACTTTGGATGAAGCTTTGAAAAAAATCAACAAACAACGTGCAGACCTTGGTGCTTACCAAAACCGCCTTGAAAAGACAGTTACAGGTCTTGATATTGGTGCTGAAAACCTCCAAGCTTCTGAATCTCGTATCCGTGATACAGACATGGCTGCTGAAATGGTTGAATTCACAAAAGACCAAGTTCTTAGCCAAGCTGGAACAGCAATGTTGGCACAGGCTAATCAATCTTCACAGAATGTACTTAGCTTGTTAAGATAATAAAAAATGTGGGAAGTGGCAAAAACCACAACCCATAAAAAAAACACCCGAAAGGGTGTTTTTTTTATGCCATATTTTATATAATATTAATATTGTTTTGGCCTAGTAGCTCAGCTGGATAGAGCATCCGCCTCCTAAGCGGAAGGTCGTGCGTTCGAATCGCGTCTAGGTCATTATTCAGAAACAGCTTCTTTTAAAGCTTCCAAAGCTTCTGCTTCTGTGTTTTTTACAGTAAAGAATTGAGTAAATCCTAAAATTACAAAAACTTCGTGTACACTTTCTTGCAAAGAAACCAACACCAAATGTCCATTTTTAGATTGGGTATTTCTTAAAAATGATGCCAAAGAGCCAATTCCTGTAGAGGAAATGTAATTTAAATCAGAACAGTCTAAAATAAAGTTGCTATAACCAGCATTTAATAGCATGTCTGTTTTCTTTTGAAAAAAGGCCGAATTATAAGTGTCAATATAACCAGTTAATTTTAATAAACAAGAACTTTCTATTTCTGAAATTTTTCTTGCATTAACTGTTAAGCAATCATCTAATTCTTCATCAAAGCCAGAAATCCCCAATCCCATATTTCTTTCTCCTTTTTTATTTTTAGCCAAGCACTGCGTTTCCATCTTCTTTTATTATAACAATTGAAGAACAAGAAGGACACAAAACTTTTGTTGGTTTTTCAAATCTAAGCATTTTTTTGCAATAAGGACAGTTTCCTAATTTTGGGAAAACGCTATTTGCAGGATCTGCTTTCTTTAAAAAATAATCTACAGCTTCCACAACAGAAGTGCTTAAATTGAAGAATTGAGAAAACCCAAGAAGTGTAAAATATTCTTCAATTTTTGGTTGAATATCTGCAATGACAAAATCACCATTTACAGCTCTTATTAATTTTAAAAGATTTGTAAAGTTCCCAAGCCCAGTAGAAGCAATATAGTTTAGATATGTACATTTAAAAATAATATTAACGTACCCTGCTGTGATTATTTTTGTAATTTGACTTTGAAAAAAAGAAGAGTTATATGTGTCAATTATTCCCGATAACGAAACTAAGCAGCCGTTTTGAATTGTAGGAATTCTCTCCAATTTAATTGTCAAATCGTCATTTTTATCGTCGTCAAACCCTGGTACGATTGAATTATTTTCTTCCATAACGAATTAATTTCCTTATAAAACTATGATGTTAATAATTTTAAATACATTTCCAATTTACATTA
>JAGARY010000485.1 GCA_017622055.1 Treponema sp.
CTGATGCTACAACTTTAACAGAAGCAGGTTACGTTGGTGAAGACGTTGAAAATGTTCTTTTAAAACTTATAAATGCTGCTGATGGTGATATTGAAGCGGCTCAAAGAGGTATTATTTTCATTGATGAAATTGATAAAATTTCTAGAAAAAGTGAAAATATGTCAATTACTCGTGATGTAAGTGGCGAAGGTGTTCAACAAGCATTGTTAAAGATTATTGAAGGTACAGTTGCAAGCGTTCCTCCTCAGGGTGGAAGAAAACATCCAAATCAAGAAATGCTTCAAATTGATACAACAAATATCTTGTTTGTTATGGGTGGAGCTTTTGTTGGCTTGGACAAAATTATTGAACAAAGAGTTTCTGCACATTCAATGGGATTTGGTTCAAATGTTGTAATGGATGAAGAAGAAAAAATGAATCTTTTGAATCAAGTTTCTCCAGATGATTTGGTTAAATTTGGTTTAATTCCAGAACTTATTGGTCGTATGCCAATTACAGTTGCGTTAAAAGAATTAACAAAAGATGATTTAGTTTCTATTTTAACAGAACCAAAAAATGCAATTACAAAGCAATTCAAAGCATCTTTTGACATTGATAATGTTGAATTAAATTTTGATGAGGATGCCATTGCAGAAATTGCAGAAGAAGCAATTCGTCAAAAAACTGGTGCCCGTGGATTGCGTACAATTGTTGAAAAAATGCTTATGGATGTAATGTTTGAAATTCCAGATTTACAAGGAAGAAACAGCTTTACTGTTACAAAAGAATTAGTTCAACAAAAAGTAGAAGATATAAAATCATTAATAAAACAAATTGCAGACACAGAAACACCTGCAATTGAAGAAAAATAATACGTACGGTCAAGGCACACTTTGCTCAAGGCCTTGACCGTACGTATTTCACTACAAATCTACACCAATTGATTTTAATGTTTCTAAATCTGTCTTATCCCAACTAAAATTGCTAGCACGTTCAAGTCCTTTTTCTATCATAGACTTTCGTTTTTCTTCGTCTTCAACAACTAATTGCATAGCTGTGGCAATTTCTTCAATGTTATTTGAATCAAAATAAATTGGTGAATCTCCGCCCATTTCTTGAAGAGCACCACTATTTGAACACAAAACAGGAATTCCACTTGCCATTGCTTCTAAAATTGGAAGCCCCACTCCCTCGTTCACAGCTGGGAATACACAAGCTTCTGCTCCAGCATATAATTTTCCAAGATTTTCATGCGGAAAATATCCTGTAATAAAAATATCTGTTGAATATTCAGAATTAAATGCTAAATCGCTAATGTAATTAAAATAGTTTCCTTCGCTTCCTGTAATTACAAGTCGATGTGGTAAACCAGTTCGTTTTTTAAACAATTCAAAGGCTTTGATAAGTTCTTCGTGTTTTTTTTCTGGACCATTAATATTTGAACCATAAATAAAATAAGGTCTTTTGATTGCAAAAGGATGGATTTGAATTTCATCTTCGTTTAAATCTACCATTGGATAAAACAATTTATGTTCAATTCCATTATGAACAACAGTAATTTTTTCGGCCGAGATTCCAAATTTTATCAAATCTTCTTTTATAACATTTGAGGCAGCAATAATTTTTGAAATTTTTTTTAATCCACGCTTAAATTGCCATTTATAAATTCCACTAGAAGATTCCATTTGCTTAGAAATAATGCTATTTACAATTGCCACACCTTTTGTTTTAAATCTAATAGGAATTACTCTTTCTACAGCAGGATAGATAACTAAATCATATTTATTTTTTTTAAGAAATTTATTGATTTTAAATAAATGCCAAAATCTTTCTATAACCAAACTGTCTAAAACAGAAACAGAATTAAATTTTATAGGTCTATCAGAAGAATATGTATATCTATCTAATTCGGAGCCAAACAATTCAAAATTATCTAATAAATCAGTGGGAATATTTGCAATGCAAGAAATCAAATATGAGCCAAAACCAGAACGAGCATGATCACACCCGAACGTATCAATTCCAATTTTCATTCTTAATATTATAGCAGAAATCCCAATTGTATGCTATATTTTTTTTATGAGTAACAAATCATCTTTTTTATTATTAAACAATTCAATTCAAGAAAAATTGGCAGCATTGAATATTACAAATCCAACAGCTGTTCAAAATGAAATTATTCCTCAAATTTTAGAAGGAAAAGATATCTTGTTTCAATCAGAAACGGGAACTGGAAAAACTATTGCTTATTTATTGCCTCTTATCAACAAAATTGAAGAAAATGATGATATTCAAAGTCCAAAAATTATTGTAATTGCACCAACAATTGAACTTGCTTCACAAATTAATTCAGCATGTAAAACTGTAAGTTCAAGAAAATCTGCATTATTGGTAGGTGGAGCACCATTAAAAAGGCAAATTGAAATTCTAAAAGAAAAACCTCAAATCATTATTGGAACTGCCGCAAGATTAAACGAATTAATCAGATTAAAAAAATTAAAAGTTGATAAAATTATTGCAATTGTTTTTGATGAAACAGACAGACTTGTAAAAAAAGAACTTTACGATGACACTGCAGAACTAAAAAATTTAATGCCACAAAATTGCCAAATTATTGCTTGTTCCGCAACTCTAAATAATCCTACTAAAAAATTCTTTTATGGAATTGATTCAGTAACATTGGAACCTGAAAATATTTTAAAAGACAGAATTACTCATTGGGCAATTTACGCCGAAACAAGAGATAAAATTGACACTTTACGAAAATTTCTTTTAGCAGAAAAGCCAACAAAAGCATTAATTTTTACATCCCGAGCCGACCAAGTTGAAAATATTTATAACAAATTAACTTATAAAAAAATTGAATGTGTTTGTTTGCATGCCAAAACAGATAAACAAAAACGAAAATCTGCAATTGATAGATTTAAAAGCGGCAAAGAAAAGATTTTAGTTACAAGCGATTTAGCTGCTCGTGGCCTTGATATTCAAGAAGTTTCTCACATTATTCAAATGGATTTACCAAACGACGAAGATTTTTTTGTTCACAGATGTGGACGTACTGCCCGTGCAGGCAAAAAAGGAATAAACGTTGTAATTGGCGACGAATACGAAATGAATCACTACGCACAACTAGAAAAAAAACTTGGCCTTTGCGTGTATCCAAAAGAGATTTACAATGGTAAAGTAAGTGAAATAAAAATGTAGGTTTATTTTAAACAATTTGACTTAAAATATGATTGGGACTTTGTTGATAAGCTCACAGTCGAGTCGTGTCTGTCAAAGTGCGGTTGTGCTGCTAAAGAAAAGATTGTATCAAAATTGTTTTCGCTTTGCTCAACAATTTTGGAGTACGCAGACACAAATGCACTTTGCATCCACGCTCTCCTTTACGCTTATCAACACACTTCATCTGTTAAAGTGTTTAAATAAACCAAGAGCGACAGAAGGATGAATCAGTGTCCACTTGGAGCTACAC
>JAGARY010000486.1 GCA_017622055.1 Treponema sp.
GTAATCTTTTTTGTAAGAAATAACCACACACCAAAGAAGTTCAATAATTCGGGCAATTAAAGTTGCAAGGGCCGCACCTTTTACATCCATTGCAGGAAGTCCAAAAAGCCCAAAAATAAATACAGCGTTCAAAAGAATGTTGATAATTACGCCTGTAGAACTGATTGTTGCTGTACGCCCAGGATGATCAGTTACTTTCATCAAAGTTAAATAACATTGAGAAATTCCTGTGAGCAAATATGACCAGCCAGCAATTTTTAAATATTCAATTCCCAAAGAAATTAATTCTTCTTCATTTGTAAAAATCAACATTAATTGACGTGGAAAAAATTCACAACCAATAAAAAATAAAAAAGAAGTTGCAACAGAAAGTTTTAAAGAAAGGGCAAAAACTTTGCTAACAGATTCTTTGTCTTTTTTACCCCAATATTGCGCACCTAAAATTGATTCAACAGAAACAATTGCAAAAACAATCATATTCTGAATAAATTGAATCTGAGTTGCCAAAGAAACTGCCGACATTGAGTTTTGATTAAAAAATCCCAACATCATTGCGTCGGCAGCAGCCACCGAAGCAAGCATTAAATTTTGAAAAGCCAAAGGCAATGTAATGTGCAATAATTTTGAAAAAAACGCTTTATCAGAAAAAATTGAAAGTTTTGTGTTAGTCATAGATGTTTTTCCCATAAAAAAAATTTTTTTTTTTTTATTTTTTCATTCCTTCAACAAAAAGTTTGTACAAATCTTTATCAAACTTAATTCCGTTTTTTACTTCCCAGTTTGTGCCTTCCCGACCATGTTCTGCAATTCCAAAAGGACCGCGGAAATTCCAAAGAGCATAACCAAAATTAAGTTCGTTCATAACACTAAAGAAATCTTTGTACCAAGCAAGAGCTGTTTCGTTAGAAACTTTATTATAACATCCACATTCACCAATGTGAACTATGTTTCCCGCATCTGCCATTTCTTTCCAAGGTTTATAAAAATCAAGCAATTCTTCACGGCACCATTTGCGACCATCACATTCCATTCCAGGCCACTGAGGATATTCCCAATCAAAAGAACCACTTTTTTTCATCCATTCAGCTTTCCAGTGAGTTAAACGCATTGGCATATACCCGCGACCACTCATCACAACATTCAAATCAGAAAGTTCAGGAGCCGCTACGTGACCACCACAAAGTCCATCACAAATAATTGTGCGCTCCGGAGATATTTTGCGAATTTCTCCAGCAACACGAGCCATCACATCCTTATGAATTTCCCGAGTAAGCCCGTATTCACCAGGAGCTGGCGGTTCGTTTAATAAATCAAAACTAAGCTGATCTTTTGAATATTTTTTATAACGTTCAGCAAAATGTGCCCAAAGTTCAGTAAAAGCATCCTGTGCAATTTTGTCCTGCCAAAGATTATGTTTTTCCCATTCGTTTCCGTTGATGCAGTAGCCAGGTCCACGATGCACATTCAACGAACAATGAAGCCCACGACTCACAATTGCCTCAACAGCACGGTCCAAAAGCTTTAAATAAGTTTCGTCGTAATTTCCATAATACGTCCGGTCAAGGGACACTTCGTTCAAGCCCTTGACTCGGCCGTTTTTAGGATTTGTAATAAACCCTAAATCAAAATCGTGCACAAAATACCGATAATCAGTTGGCACCCGCACAAAATTACAACCCATTTCAGCCATAAAATCTAAATCATTTTCATCAATTTTAATTTTTTCTGGAGAAATCTCTGGATTTGGCCCACCAGCACTAAAAAACCATAAAACATTAAATCCGTACCACATTTTTTCCTCCGTGGTTTATTTATAATTTGGAAGTTCCCAAAAAGTTCGCTTTGCTCACTTTTCGGTCGTTCATTCCGCCCTTCGCTCCCGCTCATCCCCCTGCCGCAAACTGAACGTTTGCTAAGTTTTTCGCAGTGCTCAAAACTTCAGGGTGGACGCCTTCGGCGGGGCTCCAATCACTAACTCAAAAAACATTCTATCACAAAAGAAAAAATATTGTTGTATAAAATAAGAATTGAATTGTAAGAAAAATCTACCAACCCATTTCTGTTTTTATGTATTCTTTTAATCTGAAGAAAATATAAAGCGGAATATTCCAAATGTGAGTTTCTTCTATCATATTGTCACCCACATTTTTAAGAGAAGCTTTAAAAGCTAATTTTGGAGAAAATCTTTTACAAAACAATTGAAGACTTTTTGCCTTTGTATTTGTCGCTGATTTTACTTCAATTGGAAACAAAACACCTTCGTAATCAGAAATAAAATCAACTTCGGCATCGGCTTTTGTTCTCCAAAAATATGCGGAAACTCCCAAACTTTTTAGTTCTGACATTATATAGTTTTCTGAAAATGCACCCTTAAATTGAATAAAACTTTCATCACCGTTTAATATTGTTCGATAATTTACATTTGATTTTTTTCTGAGCAATCCCACATCAGCCATGTAAATTTTAAAATATGTATTGTCTTTCATACTTTCCAAAGGAAGTTGCGGAGTTTGAACTAAATTTAATTTGTAAACTAGTCCAGCACTAACAAGCCATTCAAGTGCATCTTCTAAATCTTTTGCACGGGCACCTTCTTTTACGTGAGAAAAAATAAACTTGTTGTTATCTTTTGCAATTTGAGATGGAATTGCATCCCAAATAAGTTTTATTTTTATAGCGGTATCTGGAGTTGTATGTTTTCCAAAATCATCTGCATAATCTTTTAAAATTTGATTTTGAATTTCTTCTACTTGGTTATAGTCATGAGTTTGAATCCAAATTTTAACCGCTTCTGGCATGCCACCAACAATATAGTAATTTTGTAAATATTTTTGCATTGGCACAGAATACAATTCTGAAATTTCACGCCCCAAAGGAAGTTTTGACATTCCATTTAGATATTTTTCCCCTCCATCTGCAATTACAAATTCTTCAAAACTCATAGGAAACATTTCAAGACGTTGGACTTTTCCAACAGGAAAAGAAATACCTTGTTCTTTTAGTGCAATCCCTAGTAATGAACCTGCTGCAATAACATGAAGTTCAGGAAGATTTTCGCAAAAATATTTTAAAGATTGAATTGCTCGTGGACAATCTTGAATTTCATCAAGAAAAAGGAGAGTTTTTCCGGGAATTATTTTTTTGTTAAGAACAACTGAACCAATTTCATCAAGAATTCTATTTATGTCAAAATCATAATCAAAAATTGACTGAAGACCTTTGTTTCCGTCAAAATTGATATAAGCCATATTTTCAAATTCTTTTGAACCAAACTCTTTTACAAGATAAGTTTTTCCACATTGACGCACACCTAGCACAAGTAAAGGTTTTCGAGATGTTTTATTTTTCCATTTTAAAAGTTTTTCGTAATCTTTTCTTAACATGGTATAATTCCTTTTGTTATTAATATAACATTATTCAACCGAATAATGCAACTGTGATTGCGTTTTTCGACCGAATAATGCAATGTGCAATACAAAGATTAAGTTGAAAAGACAATTTTAATAATTTATTCTTCAATAGAAATTTAGGTTTATTTTAAAC
>JAGARY010000036.1 GCA_017622055.1 Treponema sp.
CGCCAAACAGCATCCATAACAGCGGTGTAGCCACGATCTTCTGAAATTGCATTTAATTCAGCACCTAAACCAAGTAAAACTTCTACAAATTCAAAATTGTCGTTGCGGCAGGCAATGTTTAGCATTGGAGTTCCTAAATCATCACGGCAATTTACTTCCATGCCAGCTTCTAGGAATTCATTAAATATTTCCATTTTATTTTTTGCAATATATGTTGCAAAACAATCAGAAGTAAAAGGAATGCCTCTATCAAGGAGTTTATTTTTTGCAATTCGTTTTTTTGCTTTTGCAGAAATGTTTTTATAATTTTTATTTATAAAACTGCAAATGCTTGTGTTTGAATCTACTGGATAAAGAAAACTTTTATCTAACAATGGATTGTTATATACAAATTCAACGTTTGTAATTAAAGCAATTTCTTTTGCTACTAAATATCCAGAAAGTGATGATAAAAGTGCAATTTTAGGCGAAGAAAAAAGTTCTGGTCTTGCAGAATAAATTATTGCACCAGCAATATCATTAAATGATTTTTTTTGTTTTTTTAATTTTTCTATATCGAAAGAACTTGTAATAAATTTTGCTTTTTTATCTGTTTCTGTAATTGTTTTTTCAATCTCATCCTGAATAGATTGGTTGTCATTAATAATAAGCCATTTCATAGTATGTTACATTATATATGAAAATTTAAATAACACAAGAAAATTATATATAAAGTGAAGGCAAAAAAAAGGCTTCTTACTTTCGTAAGAAGCCTTTGCCACAGGTTGGAATCGAACCAACGACATACGGATTTTCAGTCCGGCGCTCTACCAACTGAGCTACTGCGGCGTTGATGTAATTTAATATATACGAAATTATATTTTGTGTCAACACTTTAAAAAAGTTTTTTTGAAAAAAATTAATTTTTTATATTTTTCATTGAATGAATTTGTATTTAATTTTGCAATATTGTAAAATAGACATATGAAGTTAAATAAGAATGTTATTGTTTTTACTGGTGGCGGAACTGCAGGTCATATTTTTCCTGGAATTGCAGTTGCCGATGAATTAAAATCACTTAATAATAATTTTGACATATATTGGATTGGGTGTTCCAAAGGAATGGACAAATCTATTGTAGAAAAATCTATGGAAGTTAAAGATTCAAAAGAATCTACAATTAAAAAGTTTTATGGAATTCCTTCTGGAAAATTGCGTCGTTATTTTTCAATAAAAAACTTTTTTGATTTATTTAATATATTCTTTGGGTTTGTAAAATCATTTTTTCTTTTATTAAGATTAAAACCTGTGGCGTTGTTTTCAAAAGGTGGATTTGTAAGTGTTCCTCCTTGTTTAGCTGCAAAAATTTTGGGCATTCCAGTTTATATTCATGAATGTGATTTTACTTTAGGGCTTGCAAATAGAATTAATGTAAAATCTGCAAAAACAATTTTTGTTTCGTATGAAGAAACAAAAAATAAATTGTCAGAAGTTAATCAATCAAAAACAATCGTAACTGGAAACCCTGTAAGGCCAATTTTTAATTCTGCAAACAAAGAAAATGGATTATCAACTTTAGGAATAAAAAATCAAGTTGAGGGCGAAAACAAATTAATTTTGTTAGTTTTAGGTGGAAGTTTAGGTGCAAAACAAATCAATAATTTAATTTATGAAAATATTGAATGGCTTTGTGAAAGATTTATTGTAATTCATCAAACTGGATTAGTTAATAATTCTGATGATAATGAAAAATCTTTAACAGAAAAATATAAAGATTCTTATAAACCATTTCCATTTATTCACAAAGATATTCAAGATGTAATTTCCTGTGCTGATGTAGTTGTAAGTAGAGCAGGGGCAAATTCAATTTGGGAAACTGCGGTTTTGAATAAACCTATGGTTCTTATTCCTTTGTGTGGTTCAGGAACTAGAGGTGACCAAGTTGATAATGCAAATTATTTTGCCAGTAAAGATTGCGCAAAAGTTTTAGTTGGTGAAAATGCTAATTCAGAAACTTTAAAAGAATCGTTAACTTATATGATAGAAAATGAAAATAGAAATAAAATGAAAAATGCAATTAAAAAATTAGTTGAAGGTGAAGTTCCTGCTAAAAAAATTGCAAAAATTATTAATGAAAATATTGAAAAATAAACTTTTGGAGTGTGAATATGAATATTACAGTAATTGACTGTATATTTTTTGTTTTATTATTAATATTTGCTTTTGGAGCAATGTCAAAAGGGTTTGTAGAAGAATTCTTTTCAAAAGCCGCTTGGGTTTTAGGTTTAATAGGTGGCTATTTGTTTTATCAAACTTTAGCCCAACAGATTTCTGTTTCTATTACAAATGAAATACTTGCAAAAGTTGTTTCATTTTTGATTATTTTTATTGGTGTATTTTTGATTGTAAAAATTATTGGTGCTATTATTGGAAAAATTTTTGAAGTGAACATTTTAAATAGTTTAGATCATGCTTTAGGTTTTTTCTTTGGAATTGTAGAAGGTCTTGCTATTATATTTTTGATTATGTTTTTAATTTTAGTTCAACCTTTTTTTCCTGTAGATTCATTAGTTTCTAATAGTTTATTTTTTGATATTTTTGGACAATTTGTTTCAAATTCAACAAATGAAATAAGAGGAATTACTTCAAATGTATGAGAATTTAGTTTTTCAAGATGTTACAAAACTTTTAATTCATGATATTAAATCAAATTCTCTACCAAGAGCAATTTTATTTTCTGGCGATGAAGCTTCTGGAAAATTAACTGCTGCATTAGAAACTGCAAGAATTTTATCTTGTTCAAATGTAGGAAAAAAAGCTTTTAATTGTGAATGTACTTCTTGTTTGCAAAGTAAAGCATTAACTTCTACAAATCTTATGCTTTTGGGGCCTAGAGATTGTTTTTTGGAGATTCAAGCGGCAAAACAATCATTTCTTAATGCTTTTAAAGAAAATGCTTCATATTTGAATGCAACAAGATATCTTTTTTTAAGAAGTATTAGAAAATTAACTTTAAGATTTAATCCAATTTTGTGGCAAGGAAACAATAATTTATCAAAAATTGCATCTTTATTAGATCAAATTAATGAGAAATTAGAAATCTTAGATTTTCCAAGATCTTTACCAGATTTTAATAATCCAGATGAAGTAAAACAATTAGAAAAACTTTGCGATGATTTAGTAAAAGATTCTTCAACTTTGGAAAATTCCTATTTATACAATTCAATCCCTGTGAATCAAATTAGAAATTTAGAATTTTGGTGCAGGATTAAATCTGAAGATGGAAAAAAGACTATAATTATTGAAAATGCAGATAGAATGCTTGATAGTGTAAGAAATGCTTTGTTAAAAATTTTGGAAGAACCACCTGCAGATTGTATTTTTATTTTATTAACATCAAAACGAAATGCCATTATGGAAACAATTTTGTCTAGAGTTCGTACATATAATTTTAAAAATAGATTATTAAGCGAACAACAAAGTGTAATTCAAAGAGTTTTTCATAATGATTATTTTAATGGTTCAATAAATGATTATCTTTTAACATTTTTGCCAGTTCCTCCAACAAAAATTAAAGAATTTGCTGTGGAATTTTTTAAATCTGTAGCAAATAGAAATATTATTGAAGCGGGAAGTTTTAATTCTGAATTAAACAAATTTGAACCAAAGAAAATTCTTTCTATCTTTTTGGCGGAATTAATAAACTGCCAAAAAAAATTGTTAAATTCGCAAATTGGAACAGAAGTTTCTGCAAAATGTGTGAATATTATTCGAAATTGTTGGATAAATGTGAATTTATATAATTTATCTACAGTTGCTGCTTTAGAAATATTATATAAAGATTTATCTGTATTAAATTCTCAAAACGAGGGGATTTTTAGAATCTGTTTGTAAAGAAAAAATATGAGTGAATTTGTAAAACGGGTTACGCAAAAATTATCAAAACTTTCAAAAGAGCAATTAATGTCTTTGTTAAAAAAATCAATGGAAGATAACGAAGATTTTAATTCAATTATTGAATCACTTTCTATTGGAATGTTGATTGTAGATAAAAATTTTGTTTTAAAACAATACAACACAATAGTAAAAAGTTTATTATCTTTTAAAATTTTATTGGATGAAACAAAAGCTTTTAGTACTCCAGTTTGGGAATTAATTGATAATGATGATATATCTGAATACCTAAAAAAAATTGACGAAAACAATATTACAAATAGTTCAGAAGAATTTTCTGTGGCTACTCCTGGTGGCGTTGTTAGATTTGTTACAATCACTATTCTGCCTTTAATGCACAATGGAAAACCTTCTGGAAGAATCGTAAAAGTTCGGGATATAACTGAATCAAAAGCTCATGCTGTTACAATTCACCGAATGGAAAATTTTGCAAATTTAACCAAAATTGCTGCCGAAATGGCACATGATATAAAAAATCCCTTGGGAGCTATAAGTATTCATGTTCAATTGTTGCAAAAAGCTGTAGAAAAGGCTAGAGAAAACGAAAATATTTTGCCCCCACCAAAGTTTGTTGAAAATCATATTGATATAATTAATAAGGAAATTGAACAGCTTAACACCCATGTTATGAACTTTTTGCTTGCAGTTAGACCAGTAAATGCCAAATTAGAGTTAAAAGATCCTGAAAAAATTGTTGAAAATACAATTGCGTTTTTTGAACCAGAATTTAATAAGAATAATATTCAAGTTTTTTATTCAAAATGTGAAGCAAATAAGAAAGTATTAATTGATGAAAAATTATTCCATGAAATTCTGCTAAATATTGCACAAAATGCCTTGTATGCAATAACACATAAATTTGAACCAAATTCTGCAACTGAAAATCCAGAAATAAAAAACAAAGATTTTAGAGGAAAATTTATCATAAGTACATTTATAAAAGATAACAGATATATTTTTCAGTTTTCTGATAATGGTTGTGGAATGTCTGACGATGTAATTGCAAAAATCTTTGAACCATATTTTACAACAAAAGCTACAGGAACTGGACTTGGAATGCCAATGGTTTTTAAAATTATAAAAGAATTTTCTGGTGAAATTAGAGTTGAATCAAAAGAAGGTGTTGGATCTAGAATTTCAATTTTCTTACCAATGCCTCAGAAAAATAAAAAATTATTAACTCAAAATGGTGACTAAATGTATACAATTTTAACTATTGACGATGAAGAAAATATTAGAAATGGTTTAGCCGATAATTTTGAATTAGAAGGTTATAATGTTGTTGCTGCCTCAAACGGAAAAGATGGATTAGATTTAGTTTTTAAAGGTGGCATTGATTTAGTTATTACAGATTTACGTATGGATGGAATTCCTGGTGATGAAGTTGTTAGACAAGTTACAACAAAAACTCCTGGAATTCCAATTATTGTTTTAACAGGACATGGAAGTATTGATGATGCTACTGCTGCAATTAAAGCTGGTGCATTTGATTTTTTAACAAAGCCATTAGATTTAAATCACTTAAATTTAATTGTAAAAAATGCATTAAAAGGAAAAGTCCTTGCAGAACAAAATAAACTTTTAAAAGAACAAATTAATCAGATTGCTGTTGACGGAATGATTGGAAATAGTTCCGAAATGAGCAAAGTAAAATTGATGATTCAAAAATCGGCTCCCACAAAATCTACAGTTTTAATTACTGGTGAAAGTGGGGTTGGTAAAGAATTAGTTGCTCGGGCTATTCACAATAATTCTCCAAGAAAAGATATGCCAATGGTTGCAGTTAACTGTTCGGCACTTTCAAAAAGTTTGTTAGAAAGTGAATTGTTTGGTTACGAAAAAGGCGCTTTTACCGATGCCAACGCAATGCACAAAGGAAAGTTTGAACAAGCAAATGGCGGAACAATTTTTCTTGATGAAATTGGAGAAATTGATTTAAGCACACAAGTAAAATTGCTCAGAGTTTTACAAGAAAGAAAA
>JAGARY010000487.1 GCA_017622055.1 Treponema sp.
CCACGAATCATAAAAGTTTTTTCAATTTTTATATTTCCAACAAATGTAATATCATTTTCAACGATTGTATCAAAAGCTTCGTCTTCCAAATCAAAAAAGTCAGTATCTTTTACGTCAAACATTTCAATATTTCCTTAATTTTCAAAATTTAAAATAAAACTTCGATTATTTTCATTTTATCAAAAATCAAAAAACATTTAAAGAAGAATCAGTCAGAATCTATCAGAATATAACAAACATTCATCATATAAAAAATTAATTCACTTCCAATTCACTAAAAGGATTTTCTATTTCAAAAACACATTCTTTATTTTCAATTGGAATTGTAAGCCGAACGGAAGCTAGTAAAAATCTTTTTACCTTAAAATACTTTTTTAATAATTTATTTATTTTAAAATTTCCATGTTGATCATCTCCTGCAATTGGGCAACCTTGTTTTGCAAGATGAATGCGAATTTGATGCATTCGTCCAGTTTCCAAAATCAACCGAATTTGAGAAAATTCAATTTCATTTTGAACATCATCAACCAAATAAGACTTTTTCCATTCTTTTTCTACTTTATAATTTGTAATTGCAGATTTTTCCTGTCCGTGTTGAGTTAAATTTTCTTTTATTACTCCACTTTTTGCCTTCATTTTTCCAACACAAAGAGCAACATATTCTTTTTTGGCAATTTTACTTCCAATAAGTTTTGTCCACTTATTAGCCGCCACAGGATTTTTTGCTACAATCATTAATCCACAAGTATCTTTATCAAGACGGTGAACCAAATAAACTTTATGGCCAACTTGCTCAGAAAAATCAACATCCAAAGAATGTTTTATTCCTTGGCCACCTTGTACAGGAAGGCCAGCAGGTTTGTTAATTACAAAAATTTCATCATTATCATATAAAATTGGAATGGTATTCATCCGAAATATGATAATAGAGGTTTTATAAAATGACAAGATTTCAAAAAATTAAATCAATATTTTTAATACTATTTTGTTTTAGTTTCCAGCCTTTTTTTGCTGAAGTAATACAAGATTCAGATTTTGGCTTTCTTTTAGATGTTCCAGAAGGCTACGAAATTGCAAATTATTCAAACGACGGTCTTTCATACATTTTTGAACATCCAAACATTCCAGTTACTTTGGCAATGAAAATTTACAACAACGAAAATCTAACAAAAAAAAATCAAGACAATTCAAAAAGTGTGTTAGAACATTCATTATCAAATCTTTCTGCAAAATATGACATAGACACTTTTGATTGGTACGGAAATAAATGTTCAATTTCTAATTTTGATTTTAATTTAGACAAAAGTTATTCAGGATGGTCTGTTTGTACACCAACAAATAATGAAAAATATAATTTAGTTTTACTTTGTTATGCACCAAAAGAAAAATTTGCAGGATGCGAACAATTTATTATTTCTACAATAAATTCCCTAAGCCTTTCTGCAGAAAAAATCAACATTCCAGGAATAATCGTTTCTTACGCTTTTCCACCAACAAAAAAACAACCTGTAAAATTACAAATTGCTAATAAGCAAATTAATTCTTTTATTTACGACAACGACATAGAAGCCGCACAATTTGTTGTAGATTTAGAATATTCAGTTTTATCTTTATATTCAAAGCATGAAAAATGGAAAGAAGCTTGGGAACGCTATTACAGAATGATTTACAAAGATAGTTATTCTAGAATTTTACAAGTTTCTGCTGATATTTACAAAACCTTAGAACCAGAAGCAAACAAAGCACAAAATCCATTAATTGATTACGCTCAAATGCTTTTAACTTGGGTGCAAAATTTTCCATACAACAGGGCAAAAGATGTAAAAGAATCTGATTTTACTTGTATTCCAGCAGTCATTTCTGGCCAAGGTAGCGATTGTGATTCTAGAAGCATGCTAATTTGTATTTTGCTAAAATCTTTGGGAATTGAAACTGTTTTGTATTTTTCTCCAGAATATTCCCACGCCCTTGTTGCAACAGAAATTGAAGCTCCAGGTCAAACTTTTTCTATAAAAACATCTAGTGGAGAAGCAATCAAATTCCTTATTGGTGAAACAACAGCAAAAGTTACTTGGGGAATGATTGCAAAAGATATGGCTGATGAATCTAAATGGATTCCGGTAATTTTTCCATTTTAGAATAATAAGCAGGGTGTTCCGGTACGTCCGGTCAAGGCACGCTTTGCTCAAGGCCTTGACTCGGCCGTTTTTAGGGTTTGTATTAAACCCTAAATAAAAAAAAACTGCAAACTCTAAAGAGTTTTGCAGTTTTTTTTTACCGTCGCTACTTTCACACTTCGCTACCGCTCATCCCTGTGCAAGCTGAACGCTTGCACTCAAGTTTTTCGCTTTGCTTCAGAACTTGAAGGGACACCTGCGGTGGTGTTCCAGCAGCTAACACAAAATATTAAGAATGCAACAACAAATTAAATGCATCTAATTCTGTTGGTGCGTTAATTAAAGAATCTCTTAATTCTTGTTTTTTCAATTTTGCACTAAAATATGAAATTGTTTTTAAATAATAAGAATGTTGATTCGAAGCTGCAGCAATCATAAACAAAAGATTTACTTTTTGATCATCTAAAGTTTGAAAATCTTCTACAGGCTTTTTACAAATTCCAACAGCCATTACTAAATCTGTTACAGAAGACAATCTTACATGTGGAATTGCAATTCCTCTACCAATTGCAGTAGACATCAATTCTTCACGTTTTAAAATTTCAGCAGTAAGTTCTGAATTATTTTTTACTTGTGGTGCAGTTGCCAAAACATCAGACAAAGCAACCAAAGCATCTCTTTTTGAAGAATGATTAATAAAAACAACTCTTTCAGGAGATAAAATATTCTTAACCTGGATTTGTGTTTCATTATTTTTTAATGAATCCGAAGATAATTTTGCATTAACCCAATTTTCAACTTCTGTTTTTTTAAAACGCCAAACTGTACCAATTTTACCAGCTGGAATTTCGCCCTTTTGAGCCCAATCATAAACAGTTCTTTCAGAAACACGCAAATATTTTGCAACTTCTTAAATTGTTAAAATATCGTCTCCCATACTACTTTTTCCTTATAAATTTAAAGTTTTGTTCACTCTAATAGTGCAAAATATACACAGTTTTGTCAAGTCTTTACACAAAACTTCATTATTTGCAAAATATTCAAACAAATACTTTTATTTTTTTTCTAAACTTCAATTATTGATTTTTATGTATCAATATTATAGCATAGAAATATGAAAACTAAAAAAAGAATTTCAATTTATATAGCAATTTCTATTATTTTTACAATAATATATCTTCTTTTTGCTGCAAAACCTTTGGCCCACGAATATCAATTTATTCCACAGTGGAAAATTTCAACATTAACTCCAGTTACAAAAAATGCTGGAGATTACGAAAAAATGTATTTCAAATTAGGTCAAACAGCAGGATATTTTACAGAAACAGGTGATATAACACACTACAATACTTTTTCTTCAAAAATTGCAATTTCTGATTATTATTATTCAAATTACGCTTCAGATGCAAAGAATTTACCCTTTTTTGATAACCAAGGAAAAAAATTAGGAACAATAGAACCTGCTGGATACCCTTTCTTTATTGAAAATCAAATTTATGTATTTCTTCCAGGTGGATGTAATTTTGCAAAATGCAACAACGACGGTTCATTAAATTGGAAAAGTCAAAGTACAATTCCAATTACAGCATTTAACTCAAACGAAAACTTTTGTATTGTTGGATACGCAGACGGAACAATCAAAGTTTTTAACACAAATGATGGAACTTGTGTAATGCAAAACTTTCCTGGAGGAAATGAACGTCCTGTAATTCTTGGTGTAGCAATTTCTGATGATGGAAACTACATGGCATCAATCTCTGGACACAATAAACAACGTTTTGTTTTGGCAAAAATTGTAAATAACAAACCAAAAATCATTCATCACAAATTCCTAAACGAGGAAATTTATTCTCAAATTTTAATTAAATTTTCAGATAACAATAACAGCGTACTTTACAATTACAATAATAACATTGGAATATATAATATTTCAAAAGATACAACAACTACAATCCCTGCAAAAAACAAACTTATTTCAATAGAAGAAGCAGATTCCATTATTTACGCTCTTGGAAAAGAAAAAAACAATTACACAGTTTATGTTATTGAAAAAACAAATACTTTAATAGGAACTTTTTCATTTAATGCAGATAAAGCATTTATAAAAACAAATAAAGATTATTTGTACATTGGAAAAGACAATTCTATTTCACAAATTTTAGTAACTAAAAAATAAGGATTATTATGAAAAAATATATTTTACCATTTTTGATTTTATTTAGTTTTTCTCAATCTTTACTAGCCTTTGATTGGCC
The DNA here is from genome assembly GCA_017622055.1 of Treponema sp. Taxonomy (GTDB): domain Bacteria; phylum Spirochaetota; class Spirochaetia; order Treponematales; family Treponemataceae; genus Treponema_D. The sequence continues at coordinate 4,373 of JAGARY010000487.1, forward strand.
ACAAGATGACATCACAGCAGATTCATTTAATTCATTTTTTGGGCAAAATCGTGGTGGCGAAATTAGCAGTTCAGTAGTTTTTTCAACTCCATCAATTGTAAAAGCAGCCGATGACGGAGAATTATTAGTAATTATTTCTGAACAAGATGATGACACAGACTTTTTTCCTAGCACATTAGGAAACGCTTTAGTTTTATCTCACAAAGATAACATTTTATCGGTTTACGGAAATTTAGAATCAGAAAGCACTTCCAATATAGAAAAAACAAATCAGATTTCTATGAAAAAAGGTGAATATATTGCAGAAACAGGAACTTCTGGTTGGCAAGAAAGAGTAAGTGGGTTGGAATTCCAAATTGTAGACACAGAAAACGCTTCTTCAATAAACCCAAAAGTATTAATGTCTAGAACAGAAACCGAAATTCCACTTACAATTACAAACGTAACTCTAGAAAATAAAAGCGGAAACACTATCGACCTAAATATTACAAAAACAATTCCTTCAGGTTTGTATAAAGTTTATTACAAAAGAAACGAAGTTGCTTGTCCATACAAATCTTCAATTTTGTTAAACGGCGTTATTGTAGATAAATTATCTTATGATATTATCATTCAAGAAAATGAAAAAACTTGTATTCTTGGAAAAAAGAAATATATTCAAGAATCTATTTACCCAGATGAAACAAGACATTTACTTGGAGAAGCAATGTTCACTCCTGGAAAAACAACATTAACAGTAGAAGTTGAAAATATTTTGGGCGAAACCAATATAAAAAATTATAATTTGTCAATTAAATAAATGGGGTTAAAACAAAAAAAGGGATTTCAAAACGAATTAAAATTTTGAAATCCCTTTTTTTATAACTTAAAAAAATACGTCCGGTCAAGGCACGCTTTGCTCAAGGCCTTGACTCGTCCGTTTTTAGGGTTTGTATTAA
>JAGARY010000488.1 GCA_017622055.1 Treponema sp.
AATGGCAAGAAAGTTTGGCCGTATTTTTGAAAAGCGATTTGTTTGATAAAGGAAGATTAGAATAGAGTACGCTTCCCATAATTCTTGTGGTTTCCAAACGAACAGATGTTTCTCCTTTTTTTGCCTTGAAATAAATTTTCAGACTGTTATACTGTAAAAGAATTAAAATCGGATTTTTACTATCTGTCATTCTCTGTCTAGACCAGAGAATCTAACCCGATAATCAAAAAAAACATTGGAGATTTTTATGACATTAATTCCACTAATTCTTTCTGGCGGAGCTGGAACAAGACTTTGGCCACTTTCTTGGGGCGACCATCCAAAGCAATTTTTAAAATTGACTTCAGACAAAACGATGATTCAAGAAACTTTGTTTCGGTTAGAAGGATTAGAAACTGGAAATCCAATTATTTCTTGCGGCGAAGGTCATAGATTTATGGTTGCTCAGCAAATTGGGGAAGTTTCATCTAAAAAGCCCACAATTCTTTTGGAACCAATGGCAAAAAATACTGCACCTGCAATTGCTGCGGGATGTTGTGCTGCAATGAAGCAAGATGAAAACGCAGTTGTTGTAGTTCTTCCAAGCGATCATGTTATTGCAGATGTAAAAGCCTTTCAAAAAGCTGTAAAACTTGCTGCAGAAAGTGCTTTAAATGATAATCTTGTAACTTTTGGGATTGTTCCAACTTTTCCAGCAACTGGCTACGGTTATGTAAAATGCGGTGCAGAAGAAAGCGAAGTTTTTACTTTAGAAAAATTTGTAGAAAAACCATGCCTTGAAAAAGCACAAGAATATCTTTCAAGTGGCGAATATTCTTGGAACAGCGGAATGTTTGTTTTTAAAGCAAAAACTTTTATTGAAGAATTAAAACTTCATAACCCACAAATGGCAGAACTTTCAATTGCATCATTTGAAAAGGCCCAAGTTGAATCAGATTTTATTCGCTTGAATGTTGATTTTTTTGCTCAAATAAAAGGTGATTCAATTGATTACGCAGTAATGGAAAAAACATCAAACGGAAAAGTTGTAAAACTAAACGCAGGTTGGGACGATGTTGGTTCTTGGTCTGCCTTGTATGATATTAGCAAAAAAGACGAAAACTTAAACGTAATCAAAGGGGACGTAATTTCTTTTGACACAACATCATCATACATTCGCGGCGGAAAACGCACCATTGCCACAATCGGGTTGGATAACGTTGTTATCGTGGACTCAGATGATTCACTTTTAATTGCCGCAAAAGGAAAAATCCAAGATGTAAAATTAGTGGCAGAAGAGATGAAAAAGAGAGAAGTGTAAAGAGGATTTTATGTTAATCACACTTAAAAACGAACAATTGGAACTTACAGTAAATTCTTTTGGTGCAGAAATGAATGCTTTAAAAGATTCTTCTGGTAAAGACATTCTTTGGACTGGAAATCCTGATGTTTGGAAATTTCATGCCCCTATTTTGTTTCCTCATTGCGGAAAAATCAAAGACGCATTTGTATTAATAGAAAATAAAAGCTATCCATTAAAAAGTAATGGTTTTGCAAGAGATTTAGAGTTTTCTGTAATTAATCAATCTGAAAATTCTGTTGTTTTTGAGCTAGTTCAAAATGAATATACTTTAGAACGATTTCCTTACAATTTTTCGCTTCAAGTAAAATATGAACTTACAAATAATCAAGTTTTTTTTGAATCAACTGTAAAAAATACAGGTGAAAAAGAATTTCTTTTTAGCATTGGAAGTCACTCTGGATTTTGTTGCCCACGAAACCAAGGAGAATCAATAGAAGATTATCAAATTGAATTTGAAAAGAAAGAGCCATTGGTGACAATCCCTTGTTATGAAAATGGATTTCTTGCCAATGACCTTGACGGAAAATGTCCTTTTTCAAAACTTTACGGTGAAGTTCAGCCTGGAATTATTCCTCTAAAAGCCGATTATTTTGGAAACGGTCATCTTTTTACAAATATTACTTCTGATTGGGTTGGTTTGCGAAACAAAAAAGATAATTCTTTAATAAAAGTGAATACTAAAAATTATCCAAATGTAATGCTTTGGCAAAATGCCGGAAAACCTCACTTTATTTGTATTGAACCTTGGTACGGAATGCCAGACCCAGACAACACAAATCATCAGTGGACTGAAAAACCGGGCCTTGTTTCTCTTTTGCCTGGAAAATCTTTTTCTTGCAATCAAAGTATTTGGGTTGAGTAGTTTTTGGGCGCAAATGCATTTGGTTAGTCGCTTTTCGAGGCTCACTAACGTTCGGCCCAGAGCCTTTGGCTCTGTGGCTCAAGCTGCGCTTGCCCTCTCAAATCTCGGCGCCGCTAAATCTAAACAATCATTCTATTTCCAACTTTCCCAAACCTTTGGGTCAAGACCTACAGTTGCCATTGTTTTTCCGTTTCTAACAACAGGTTGTTTTAGCAAAGATTGATTTTCAAAAAGTTTATTTTCAATTTCAGAATCATCAAGATAGGCAATGGAAGCATAATCTTTTGCAGATTTATCAATCATTTGTTGAACCGCTTCGGGACGACTTCCTGCAGTTTTTGCAATTGATTGAACAACTGAATCAAACTCTCCGCGGCTCATATCTTTTTCTTTTAAATCAACAAACTGAAAAGAAATTCGTCTTTCTTTAAACCACATCTGAGCCTTTTTACAATCAAAATTTTTATTTGTTCCAAAAATCTGAATCGCCATAAAAAATCCTTATAACTTTTAATAAATGTGAATGTTATGATAAAATCATTATAAAATGTAAAATGATATTTTTCTATACAAATTCCACGCAGACTCTACTCAAACTCCACGAGCTGTAGAGTGACAAATTGAATTTTGTGTAGTAAGGTTTAACTATGGACGCAAAAAAAATAGGAAAGTTTATTTATCAAATTCGCACAGAAAAAAGAATGACACAAAAAGAATTGGCTGAACAAATTAATGTTACAGATAAAGCAGTTTCAAAATGGGAAAATGGAGAAGGTTGCCCAGATGTTTCGCTGTTGCCAGTTTTGTCAAAAGTTTTGAATGTGGAAATTTTAGATTTGTTGGAAGGTAATTTGCCTTTGGAAAACACTAGCAAAAAAATCTATTTTTATGATTTTGGAAGAAAAGATGTATTATCAAAAAATCAAATGTCTTTAATTTGGAATTTTGGTGATTTGTTGTGTAATTCTTTGAGTGATGATTTTTCTTCTATCATAAATGAAAGCGTTAGTTTTAATAAATCCTGTCTTGATAATCTTAAAATTGAAGATTTTTACAAGATTTTTGAAACAAAGGCAAACGCAGAAAACTTTTTTTATAATTTTGATTTTGAACACAACGGATTTTGCATTCAATTTGATTATAATCTTGGAAAATCACTTTTAAAACAAGATTCAAAAGTTTATCCAGAAATTTCAAAATTTGATTTAGATTCTGTGGGAGATTTTTTTGCAAAAAAAGTTTTAAATAACATTTATGCAATTTTGAACGAGGCAATTTCTAGAAATTGTAAAAATTCAGATGATATGAACTTGCCAATTCCAGATCTTACAAATAGTTCAAAAAATCCTTCTGTAAAAAATCAATTTGTTGTGAATCCTCAAAAAATGTGTTGTTTGCTTTCTGTTTTGTGTAATTTTCAAAATGGAAATTCAGGATTAATAAATATTTTAATTTCAAAAGATTTTTTACAATCAGAAATAATTCAAAAATATGTTTTTTGTAATATAAAGGCAGAAAATATTAAATTTGTAGAAGGTGAAAAATCAAAAAACTCGCCAAAACTTTTTGTGGAGTTTGGGCGAATAAAAAATCAAGAATGTGAATTAGAAAAAGGAAAAATCTTTGTTTTTAATAAAAAATATGACCAATTATACAAAACTCCATATCTTGATGTTTATTACAAAAATCAAATTGCTTTTACTGGAATTGCTTGTGCAACAGAAGATGGAGCTTTTGCTGTAAAAATTCTTTCAAAAGAAAATCCTGAAACTAATTTGGACGATGAAGAAGATTTTATTTCTTTTAGATTAGGGGATCGGGAAATTGAAGAAAACCAAATTGAAAAAATCCAAATTAACCACATTTTACAATTAAATCAAAGTGTGGATTTTCCTCAGGTAAAAGTTTATAAAAATGATTGCCTTGTTGCCTTTGGGGAAGTAATTTTTGTTGATGGAAATTACGCAGTTATAATTGAAAAGTGTTAAAAAAGTGAGTGGCAATCTAGTGTTGTTTTTCACTTATAGATTGCCACATCTCTTTGCTCAAGGCCTTGACTCTGTCGTTTTTAGGTTTTGTATTAAACCCTAAATCATGCCATCTTCGAGCTTGTCCCGAAGATCATTTTTTTTTGTTAGTTTTTCTTTGCTTTTTCGTAGCGTTTTTCGGCTGCTGCTTTTCTTTCTTGTGCTTCTTTAAGTTTTGCTTCTCTTTCATCCTGCATTTGTTTTGTACGTTCAGAAGGACTCATTTTAGCATCTTCCCAAGATTTTTTACTTTGTTCTTTTGCACGAGCCAAAGAATTGTGAAATTTGTTTTCTTCAAAATTAGCTTTTGATTCTGCTTTTACCGCTTCAAAGTTTGCCTTGTCTAATTCATGTTGAGCTTTTGCACTTTCTTTCATATCAGAAAATGCATTTGCAAAAAATTGACCAATTATTTCAAAAAGATTTTGTTTTTTTGTAGTTTCCATATTTTTCTCCATGTTTTCTAAATATTGTGAAACTTCTGTATTTGTAGATTCTGCTGTTAATTCATCATTTGCAACATTTGCTTCTGTCGCAAATAATCCCAATGCCAAAGTTGTAGCCAAAATTGTTGTTCCAATTGTTTTTTTCATTATATTCCTCTCGTATATATTTAAGTTGTCTTTAAGATACAGGAAGGATGTTTATGAAATGTTTTTAAAATGTTTAAGTTTTGTTAATTCTTTTGAAATATAAAAAAATTACTTTATATTGTTCTTATAAAAAGAACGATACATTTTATAATGTACCTACAACAAGAACGTTTTATTTTATAATGTTCTTGACGCAGGAACGGTGTGAGTGTATATTATATTTATGACTTATTTAGATACAATAAAAGAATTAGAAATTGTAATGAATAGAAAAATAATTGATATTCCAAAAAGAGTTCGTTTATGGACCGTTGAATATCAAAGTAAAAATTTTCTTCCAAAAAATATGATTTTAACAGGTTTAAGAGGAATTGGGAAATCTACTTTTTTGTTGTATCATGCTCAAAAATCAAATAAACGAATGTTGTATTTTTCTGCTGATAATCCAAACTTTAGTGGAGAAAATCTTTATAATCTTGTTTCTGCAATTTTTATTGAAGGGTATGATGGAGTTATTATTGATGAAGTTCACTTTGCAAAAGATTGGAGTAAACATTTAAAATCTCTTTATGACGATTACCCAGATAGGAATGTTTGGGCTAGTGATTCATCTTCGTTAATTTTACGTCAGGGCACTGCCGATATGTCTAGAAGATATGTTTTTGTTCACATGCCATTTTTATCGTTTAGAGAATTTCTTTATTTAGAAACAGGCGTTGAATATGAATGTGTAGATCCGTTTAATTTCAAAAAATTACCATTGGAACCTAATGCAAAAATTCTTTCTTTATTTGAAGAATATAAAAATCATGGAACACGTCCTTTTTATCAAGAAAAAAATTATTACGAAAGAAGTCTTGCAATTTTAGAAAAAACACTTGCTTCAGATGTGTCTTTTTTTGTTCCTCACATTACAGATGATAATTTACGACTAATGACTTCAATTGTTGGAACTCTTTCAAAAGCAGCAATTCCTCGTTTGCAAGTTAGGTCTTTGTGTGCAGATTGGAATGTGGGCACAGATAAATTGTATCAACTTTTGGAAGTGATGGAAGCTGTTGGAGTTTTAAAAATAATCAGATTCAAAAACGATAATAAAGCAAAAAGTTCTGGTGCAAAAATCTTTTTTGCTGATCCTTGTTTATATTCTGTTTTGAATGGCAATGTGGGAAATCAAAGAGAATCTTTTGTTGTAACATTGTTTCAAGAATCAAATTATTCAGTTTTTGCCTGTAAAGATGAAACAGAAGGTGACTTTTTAATTTCAAAAAAAACTGGAAACTTGCAATTAGGAACAAATCCAATTATTAAAATTGAAGTTGGTGGAAAAAACAAGGAACCAAAAAGTTCAGATTGGGTAATCAAAGATAATTCTGATTACCCAAGTTCAAATGGAATTCCTTTATGGCTTCTTGCTATGAGTTGGTAGTGTTTTTACGCAATTTTGCCTTCTTTCTTTAACCAAGCAATTTCATCACGTAGAGTTTCTTCGTAGCTTCTTGTGGTGTAGCCAAGTTCGGTTTTTGCTTTTGATGAATCAAAGCAGTTGTTTCGAGCAAGATTGTAAACGCTAAAAGTTGTCATAAGAGGTTTTGTGCCTTTTTTCTTAGCTTGTTTTTCTAACATTCCAGCCAAGAAGTTTGCCATTTTTAGTGGAAGGAACACTTTGATTTTTTTACAACCAGCTTCTTTAGAAACCATTTTTGAAAATTCTTTGAAACTAACTTCTTCGTTTCCAAGAATGTAGCAACTTCCAGCTTTTCCTTTTTCGGCAGCAAGGATTGTTCCGTTTGCTAAATCTCGAACATCACAAAGATTAAAACTTCCGTCAATTCCAGCAGGCATTTCCCCGTTGATAATTTGAATAACTGTCCCAGTTGTTTCACCGATGGCAAAATCTTCTGGTCCTAAAATTCCACTTGGATGAACAACACAAGCGTTTAATCCATGATTTTTTACAGCATCCAAAACAGCTTTTGTTGCCAAAGCTTTAGACTGACTGTAACATCCTACAACTTTTTCTGTATCAAAATCATAAGTTTCGGCGATGGCAGTTCCCTTTGGCAACTCTGGAATTGCACCAGTGCTTGAACAATAAACCAATTTTTTACATTCCTTGTGAAGCAAACATAAATCAATAATATTTTGAGTTCCGCCAACGTTTACATCCATAACTTTTTGATTGTAGTCTGGATTCACAGTTACAATACTTGCAATATGCATTACGATTGTTTCGTAGCCTTCTGGAACTGTAAACAATTTTTCTAAAGATTGAATATCACATAAATCACCTTCCACAATTTCAACTTCCTGTGGAATAAATTTTATTGCCTTATCTCCTGGCAAAACGAATGCACGAACTTTTTCTCCACGTTCTACCAATTGACGACAAATTGTGCCACCCAAAAATCCTGCAGCACCAGTTACTAAATAAATTGTTTTGTTTGTAGCGTTCATAATTTTCTCCTGTGTAAGATCGCCGGTCAGAGCGATCGGTGTTCAATGGAAAAGCGTTAAAAAAAATTGCGATGCAGCAATTTTTTAGCTTATCCTCCTATGTAAGGCCGCTGGTCGGCCGGTGTTTAATAGGAAACCGTTAAAAAAAATGCACTGCATTTTTTAGGTTATCCTCCTATGTAAGATCGCCGGTCAGAGCGGTTGTTTTTTTTTAGTTGTCTTTAAGATACAGGAAGGATGTTTATGAAATGTTTTTAAAATGTTTAAGATTTGTTAATTTTTAGGGGGATTGGAGGGATTTTACAAGATTTGTACCTACAGTAAGAAACTATTCTTTATTTACTACAAAATCCATGTAATTTTCAGAAGTAATTACATCAAAAGGAACATTTGGATAATTATTTGAAAAAG
>JAGARY010000489.1 GCA_017622055.1 Treponema sp.
TATACAGATCTAGTTTATGTTCAATGGAAGATGCTGAATATGTTGATACACTTCAAATTGATAACCTTATTGAACATCCTAATGGCGAACCAGACATCACTTTTACAATTAGCATTGACGAAAACAAAAAACTTTCAGCAAAAATTGTAGATAAAGAAACCGGCTCTCAAAGCAAAACTACAATTACCCTTGTTTCAAGAACAGAAGAACAAAGATTATTAACAGACGATTACAAAGTTTCTGATTCTCAAATTCATTCGGTTTCAGAATTACAAGAAACTCCTATTGCAAATAAAATAAAAAAAGGTGGCGGATTATTAGCTGCGGCTTCTGCACTTGCTTTGGCAAATCAACAAAAAGAAAAAGACGAAACAACAGTAACTTTTGATACAGCTCAAAATACAATTATTATTGATTCTTCTGATTTGGAAAAATCTGATGACGAAAATTCAGAAGTTTTAGATAATAATTTTGAAACAGAATTATCATCTGAAATTATTGAAGAACCTACAAAAGAAAGCGAAATAATTCAAACTGATTTTTCAGAATTTCCAGAAACAGAAATTTCTGATGAAATTGACTCAACTTCCAATTTTGTACAAGAAGAAGCAGAAAATACAGAATCTTTTGAAAACACTTTGGAAGAATCTTTCATAGAAGAAACTTCAACAGAATCTGAACCAGAAATTGAAATTCCAGATCCAACTGTTCTTGATAATTCATTCCTTGAAGATTCTCTTGAAGAACAAACATTTGTTGAAAATACAGATTTATCTTTTGATTCAGATTTTGCAACAGAAACAGAACAAACTGATGAAACAGATTTCGCTCAAAATATTGAAACTACAGATTTGAATGAATCACAAAATGTTGATACTTTTGAAAACTTTGATAACATTACTAGTTTTGATAATTTGAACAATGAAGAAGATTTTTCTTCTGATATTCCAGATTTAACTTTTGTTCAAGAAACTACTGATTTAACTTCTGATTCAGAAACAGAAACTCAAACTGAAATTTCTTCTGATGAAATTCCAGCAGACGATTTTTCAGATGATTTTGATTTACCTGATACAACAGCAGAAAATCAACCTGAAAATGACCTTGTAGAAACAAATTTTAGCGATGATTTTAACTTTGATTTAGATAATCTTGACGACAACAATAACGATTTATTAAATTCTGAACTAGAATCAGATTCTTTTGATAATTTAAATTTTGATAACGAATTCGCTTCCAACGATGATTCAGAACCAATGGCGGCAGCAGGTGGGATTAGTTTTACAGGATTATATGATAAAGAAACTGAATTGGGAGAATCGTCAAGTTTTGAGGAAGAAGAAGTGACACATAAAACAAAGAAACCAGTTATCATTTGTATAATTTGTGCAATTATTTGTATTATTGCAACAATCATAGTTTTATTCTTTGTTCCTGGGGTATTTAAAAACAAAAATTCTACAGATTCAACAGAAATTTCTGAAACAACAATCGAAGAAATTTTACCAGAAATTGAAGAAAAAGAAGAAATTCCTGTTGTGGAAGAAGTTATTCCAGAAGCAAATGAAGACGAAATTATTGTTGTAGAAAAAGCAGAAGAAGTTGTTCCTGAACAACCTCCTGTAGTAGTTGTTGAAGAACCAAAACCAAAAATCATCACATATAAAATTAAATGGGGTGATACTCTTTGGGATATTGCAGATACTTATTACAAAAATCCTTGGAAATATAAGTTTATTGCAAAATACAACGGAATTAGAAACCCAGATCATATTATTTCTGGCACTTACATTGAAATTCCAGAAGAAGCAAAATAAAACTTTACGGAGCCAAAGAAAATAGTATTTGAAAAATAAATTTCTTAGATTCGCAATTTCATTTTTTCTTTTATTTTTAATTTCTCCACTTAGTTGTTCTATTAAAACTAAAGAACAAAAAGCCTTTGGTTATGATGCAGAATATTTTATTGGGCTTCAACTTTTAAACGAAGGAAACACAAAAGCAGCTATTTCTAAATTCTCTTCTTGTGCAAAAAAAGGTTCATCTTTATGTTCTTTAGAAAGTAAGCGTCTTTTGTGTTCTTTAGGAACTGCAAAACAAAGAGAAAAGGCATGCAAAAAACTTTTATCAGAAAATCCTGATTCAAGATCTTTACTTTCAATTTTGCGTTATTACGAAAGCATAAATGATTTTAAAACAATCATGGAAATTACAGAAAATTTAGAAATAAATCAAGAAAATAACAAATTAATAAAACTTCGGTTAGAAACTTTATTCAAAGCAAAATCACCAAAATTAATCAAAGAAACTTATAATTGGTTTTCGGAACTTCCAATTTCAAATGAACATTACTCTTTTTACAGAGATTCAATTTCAAAACTAGAATCTTTTTCAAATGATAATCCGGCAGAATTAAACCCAAAAGAATTTGCAATTTACTATAGAATCCAAACTTACAAACGGGATTATATTTTTACATTTAATAATTCAGAACGATTACTCAAATATTTTGAAGAAAAAACTCTAGAACCTTCGGCTCAACTTGCTTCCGACATTGGAAAATCATTTCTTTACGGAAACAGCGATGTAATTCCAAATGCAATGTATTTTTCAGAATTAGCAGAAAAATTCAAAAAAACTCCAATGGAATTTTATTTTTGGTTTTATGCAGGCCGACTTTTTGACAAAGGTTCACTTTATAACACCAAAACTAAAAACTCTTTTGAAAACGCAATAAACTGCACAAATTCTGTTCAGCTTAAAGATAACGCAATTTGGTATTTATTGAACACAAGTTTTACATCAGATATCAATCTTGTTCTTCCACTACTTCAAGAATACGCAGCGTTATGGAATGACCCAACATATTTTGATGATTTTTTTGATGCACTTTCTTCAGCAATTTTCACAACTGGCGACTGGCAACTTTTTCACCAAGTTTTTAAGACAATAGAAAATTATGCATCACCTTCAATTGTTTCGCAATTTGCATATCTTTCGGCAAGATTAATTCAAACAAATCACATAAAAGGCACCCAGGATGATATGATAAATTGCTTTAAAAAAGCATATACATGCAACGGTTCCATTTACTATCAAAATCTTGCAAAATATCAATTAATTCAAAACAAAGTTGATATAAAATCTTTAGATTCAGAAATAAAAATCACAACTTCTTCTGAACCAATTAATTACGACGCAGCAATTCTTTTAGAAGGCTACGCAACATTTGGTTTTCCAGAAAAAATCTACAAAACTTGGACATCTTTAGATAACAAAAACATTCCACAAGATAAATTGATTTTCCTTTGCGAATTTTTGCAAAAATGTGGTAGTTATGCAGAAGAAGATGATTTTTTTACCCAAAGTTTAAGAATGGCTCAAAAAATTGAAGGTCAATCAAAATTAAAATTCCCCAAAAATTATGAAGATTTAGTTGAAAAATATTCAAAAGAATGTGAAATTGACCCAACAATTATTTATTCGTTAATTCGCAGTGAAAGTTTTTTTGACCCAGATGTTTCTAGCGTGGCAGGAGCAATTGGACTTACTCAATTAATGGATTTTACAGCAAATGATATTGCCCGCAAATTAAAAATTTCAGAATATTCATTAACAGATCCAGAAACAAACATTCAATTCGGAACATATTATTTGAAAACCATGATTTCTCGCTTGGAAAACGATTATCTTAACGGATTTTTTGCTTACAACGCAGGAATTACAAGAGTTAGACGTTGGCTGAATACTTCAATTTTAGGTTTTGGCAAAAAAAGTAATATGCCTTCAGATCTATTTTTAGAAACCTTACCTTACACAGAAACTCGGGAATACGGACGAAAATTAGTTTCTGCCAGCGTAATGTACAAAACTCTTTATTCAGAAAATCCAGAGCAAGATTTTGAAGAAATCATTAAACTACTAATAGAATTTTAATGTTACCCAATGACTTTTTTCAATAAATCTAGTAAATTTAGAATATATTAATCAAAACTTTACGGAGTAAATATGGCAGATCAAGCATTAATTGACACAGTAAAAGAAGCTTTAGAAATGTTCCGTCCACAACTTCAAGCTGATGGTGGCGACATGGAATTTGTTTGCATTGATGATGATATGAAAGTGCATTTAAACTTAACTGGAGCTTGCGGAAGCTGTCCAATGGCTTTAATGACTTTAAAAATGGGAATTGAACGATACTTAAAAGACGCTTGTCCAGAAATTTCTGAAGTAGTTCAAGATAACGCAAAAAATTATGATGATTTAGGATTCTAATTTTATATAAGGATTTTTTATGAAAATTACAAATGATAAATGGGTTTCTATCCATTACACTTTAAAAGATGATGCCGGAAAAGAAATTGATTCTTCTGTAGGAAATGAACCACTTGGTTTTGTTTTTGGTCGCGGATATTTAATTTCTGGCTTAGAAAAACAACTTGAAGGAAAAGAACCTGGAGAAAAATTCCAAGCGGTTGTTCAGCCAGAAGAAGGCTACGGAAAATATGATGAACGCCTTGTAATGAAAGTTGGTCGTGATCAATTTGAAACAGACCAACAAATTGAAATTGGAATGAAGTTCCAAGTTATGACTCCAGCTGGCGTTTCAATTGTAACTGTTACAAAAGTTGAAGCTGACGAAATTACAATTGACGGAAACCACGAATTGGCAGACAAAGTTTTACATTTTGACGTTGAAGTTGTTGAAGTTAGAGATGCAACAGACGAAGAATTAAACCCACCAAGTTGCGGAGGCGGCTGTGGAGGTTGCAGCGGCGACTGTTCTGATGGAAGTTGCGGCGGTTGTGGTGGTTGCCACTAGTTTTACGTCATTGCGAGGAGCCCGAAGGGCGACGAAGCAATCTTTTTTTTGTGAGGTTTTATGTTTTTAATATTGTGTTTTGTTCCATTACTTTTTGCTTTTTGTCTTTTTACATTTGTATTTAAACTTAAAATTTCACACCAATTGCTAGCAATTTTGTTGGGATTAATTATTGTTTTCCCAATTTCTGTAATTCAATACGTTGTTCCTACAACAAATGTCTTTCAAAATATGCCAATTGTAGGAACAATGCTAAAATCTTTAATAATTTACGGATTAATTGAAGAACTTTTTAAATCTTTAGCATTAGTTCCTGTTCTTTCTACAAAATCAGTAAAAGAAAATTCTACACCTTTACAATTACTTCTTATTTCTTTTTTACTTGGCCTTTCACTTGGATGTTTTGAATCTTTAATTTATTTCTTTGACAGATTACAAATTGCAAATAACAAAGGTGCCCAACTTTTGTATCATCACATTTTCTTACGCATTTTTACTTCAGATATAATTCACATGACTTGTGCAGGTTTATGTGGACTTTTTGTAATTTCAAAACGATATAACAATAACAAATCAAAAATCTCATATTTGTTTCTTGCCATTCTTCTACACGGAATCTACGACTTTTTCGCAGGATTCCAAAATAGCTTAAGATTCTTTTCTTTTTTAGTAATTTTACTTTCAATTGCGGAATGTAGAATTAAATACACTTCACTTATAAAATCAGAGGACGAATAAAATAAGGGCTGTACGATATCAATACAGCCCCATAAAAATATTGATTTTGTTACTCTATTTTTGAATTAATCCACGCATTTCTTCTATTGATTTATAGCCTTTGCGTTTCATAAATGCAGCAAGTCCGTCAATTACTTCTATCATTGTGTTTGGATTTGCAAATGTGGCTGTTCCAACTTGAACTGCACTTGCACCAGCCATAATGAATTCAACTGCATCTTGCCAACAACCAATTCCGCCAATAGCAATTAATGGAACTCTCTTTTCTTTTGGCAATTTGTTGATTGCTTCTACAACTTCGTAAACAAGACGCACAGCAATTGGACGAACAGCTGGACCACCAAGACCTGCTTTTAATTTGTCAAAAACAGGAACACCACGTTCAATGTCAATTGCAATTCCTTGGAAAGAGTTACACAAACTAATTCCGTCTGCGCCACTTTCAATACAAGCAATTGCAACTTCCGTAAGATTTGGTGCTTGTGGAGTAAGTTTTACAATCAAAGGTTTTTTTGTTACTTTACGAACAGCACTTACAACATCTTTAGCCGCTACACAACTCATTCCAAAAGCAGCCCCTCCAGCACTAACGTTAGGGCAAGAAATATTCAATTCAATTAATGGAACGTTTGTTTTGTCCAAAAGTTTTGCACCTTCAATATATGTTTCCAAACCACTTCCGCTTAAGTTTGCAATTGTAACTGGTTTTAAGTTCATCATCATTGGAAGTTCTTCTTTTATAAAGTGTTCAATTCCAGGATTCTGCAAACCAATTGAATTCATTAAACCGCTTGGAGTTTCCCAAAGACGAATTCCGTCGTTTCCTTGTCTTGGTTCCAAAGTTAAACCTTTACTAGAAATTCCTCCAAGTCTGTTTACGTCAAAAACAGTTTCGTATTCAGTTCCAAAACCAAAAGTTCCCGAACTTCCAATTACAGGATTTGGCAATTTTACACCAGCAATTGTAACGCTTAAATCTGGTTCTTCGTTTTGTGCCAATGGTTCTCTTCTTGGTTGAACTTTTACCCCAGCAACTTCATCTTTTGGCGCATCAAAAATCAAAATTTCGCCATCAAAAACAGGTCCTTCTTTACAACAGCGTTTTTTGCCTTCTGTTGTATCAATTACACAACCAAGACAAACACCAACACCACAAGCCATGCGAGCTTCCATACTCAAAAAGCATTTTACACCAGCTTCCTTACAGATTTTTTGAACATAAGCCAACATTGGATTTGGACCACAAGCGTAAACAACAGTGTATCCCTTTTCTTTTAAAGTTTGAGCTGTAAGAGCCGCAGGCAACATTCCGTGAACACCAACCGAACCATCATCAGTTGTAATTATAAGATTTTCTGCTTGCAAAGATTCCAAACCGTAGCTACCACTTTTGAACGAAGCATAAAAATCATAAGATTTAGCAGGCAAAGTTCCAGCAAAACCAACAACAGGTGCAACACCAATTCCGCCACCAACAAGACAAACTTTTTCGTTGCCAGAAGGCGCTTCAAATTTGTTTCCGCAAGGACCAATTAAAGTCACTTCGTCCCCTGGACGCATATTACAAAGTTCTTCAGTTCCTTTTCCTTTTAATAAAATCAAAAACTTAAGAACAATTTTTCCGTCAATTTTTTCTGCATCAAAAATACTAATTGGACGCCCAAGTAAACAGTCAGATTTTTTTGCGTGAATCATATAAAATTGCCCTGCAGCAGGTTCAATTTTGCTTTCTTTTAATTCAATTGTTAATTCATAAACACTATTTTTTGGAACAGCATTTTCCACACTTTTACATTCTTTTACAAAACCAGCTTCATACACTGGATAAGGAATTCCTTCACAATTTTTAATCATATTTTAACTCCTATTTTCATCTATTGTCATTCTCAGGATTACCAAGTTTTGCTTTGCAAAACTTTATAAACTTGCTTTTGCTTTTAACAAATCTTCTTTTGCAAACAAACTTGCTCTTGCCGCAGCATCCGCAATATCATCCATTGTCAAAGTGCCAGCCGCCGCCTTGTCCGCAATTTTTTCATCTTTTTTCCAAGCACACAAAATACCACGACTAGAATTTACTGTTCCACCAGCGTGGTCAAGTAAAGTTGCAGCAATTCTTGCTTCGCCACCTTGAGCTCCATAACCTGGAATCAAGAAGAACATGTCTTTATATTTGTCACGCAAATATCTTGCGTCTTTTTCTTGAGTTGCACCAACAACTGCACCAATTACGCCACAAGTTTGGTCAGGATAAAACTGTTTATATTCTTCACCAATTCTTGCAAGTTCGTTTCCAACTTTTTCTAACAAAACCGAACCATCAGCCAATTTTTGGTGTTCAATATCAACCATTCCAGGGTTAGAAGTGCACAATAAAACAAAGGCACCTTTTCCGCCCAAATCTGGAGCAGCCCATTTAGAAAAAGGAACTAAAGTATCAAACCCCATGTAAGGATTCACTGTAATAATGTCTGTTTCAAAATCGCCCTTAAAGTGAGCTTTTGCGTAAGCATCAGAAGTTGCCCCAATATCACCACGTTTAATATCAGAAATTGCTACAAGCCCAGTTTTGCGAACCGCTTTTAAAGTTTCTGCAAAAACCTTCATTCCTTCAAGCCCCATTGCCTCGTAATAAGCAATTTGAACCTTAAAACAACATGCCGATTCATCTTTTGCCACGCGGTCAATAATTGCTTTGTTGTAAGCCAAAACTGCCTGAGCAGGTGAATCAAATTGAGCTAAAATGTTTTCTGGAATATAACTTGGATCAGTATCAAGTCCCACACACAACGGACCATTTTTTAAAGAAAGCTCTTGCAAGAGCTGCATATTATGTTTTGCCATACTTAAAATATAACAAATATATCAAATAGTTTCAATTTAATAATACGGGCACCTTTTTTTTCGGAACAAGTTCCTCAAAAAAAACGAGCTTTCCGCACTTCCGCGTCAGAGCGCTCCATTCGTGAAAGTTCCTCGCTTCGCTCAAAACTTCCACGAACGCCTTCGGCGGTGCTCCAATCTCTGGTGCAAGGGTTGGAAAATTATTCCCTTACTGCACGCTATACAACAAATCTTCGTAGCTTGGGAAAGGTTTGTATTCTTCGCCCAAAACCACTTCAATTTGGTCGGCAACAGCTCTTACTTCTTCCATTGCAGGCAAAATCTGGTAAGCGTACGATTTTGATTTTTCAAGCAAATCTTTCATTTCTCTGGTTTTTGCGTGAAGTTTTTCCAAATTTTTAGTGTTTTGCATTAAGTTTCGCACTAATTTATTCAAATCAGACAATAATTCATCACCAGAGAATCCACTCAAAAGAATCTTTTGGAACTTATACGAAGTATCAGCCATAACATTCATATACTTAAAAGCCGAACTCAAAATATCTTTGTTCACCATTTTTATCATAGTTTCAACTTCAATATTCAAAGTTTGGCAATATTTTTCTAGCTTAATTTCGTAGTGGCTCCGCATTTCGTCTTCTGTGTAAATGCCAAGTCCGCCCAAAAGTTTGATGTTTTTTTCATCAAGGTAATGTTCCATTGCGTCTGGAGTTGTTCTGTAATTTTTAAGTCCACGTTTTTCTGCTTCAACAATCCATTCTGCCCCGTAACCGTTTCCGTTGAACAAAATCTTCCAGTGATTTGTAATTTCCCGCTTAATCAATTTGTGCAAATCAGAGTCAAAATTGTCTGATTTTTCTAATTCATCTGCAAAAGATTTAAGCGCATCTGCCAAAATTGCATTTAAAATTGTGTTTGGCCCCGAAATTGACAAATTAGAACCAACCGAACGGAATTCAAATCTGTTTCCTGTAAACGCAAAAGGACTAGTTCTGTTGCGGTCTGTAGAATCTTTTGGAATTGGTGGCAAAACATCAACACCAATAGTCATTTTCTTTTTCTTTGCGTCTTCGTAATCTGTTCCTTTACGAATTGCATTCAAAATAGCATCAAGTTCATCACCAACATAAATTGACATAATTGAAGGAGGCGCTTCATTTGCTCCAAGTCTGTGGTCATTTCCGGCACTAGCAACAATACAACGAAGCAAATCTTGATTTTCATCAACCGCCTTAATTACCGCAGTCAAAAACAACAAGAATTGCGCATTTTCCATTGGAGTTTTACCAGGAGAAAATAGATTTTCGCCTTTGTCTGTTGCAATAGACCAGTTGTTGTGCTTACCACTTCCGTTTACACCTTCAAAAGGTTTTTCGTGAAGCAAACACAAAAGCCCGTGGCGGCGCGCAACTTTTTTCATAATTTCCATTGTAAGCTGATTTTGGTCTGCCGCAAGATTAGATGTTGTAAAAATTGGTGCCATTTCGTGTTGAGCTGGAGCCGCTTCGTTATGTTCAGTTTTACAATAAATACCAAGCTTCCAAAGTTCAGTATTTAATTCTTCCATATATTTAATTACGCGAGGCTTGATTGCAGCAAAATATTGATCATCCATTTCTTGACCTTTTACAGGTTTTGCCCCAAACAAAGTTCTGCCACACATTTTTAAGTCTTTACGTTTTTGATAAAGGGCTTCATCAACCAAAAAATATTCCTGTTCTGGCCCCATAGTTGTTGTAACGTGTTTTGCTTCGTTGCCAAAAAGTTTTAAAATACGCAAACTTTGTTCGTTCAACGCTTCCATAGAACGCAAAAGTGGAGTTTTTTTGTCTAACGCTTCCCCAGTGTAAGAACAAAATGCAGTTGGAATACAAAGAGTGTGATCTTTGATAAACGGATACGAAGTAGGATCCCAAACAGTGTATCCGCGAGCTTCAAAAGTAGAACGCTTTCCGCCATTTGGAAAAGAAGAAGCATCAGGTTCACCCTTAATAAGTTCTTTTCCGCTAAAAGACATAATGATTTTGCCTTCCGCAGCTGGAGTTAAAAATGAATCGTGTTTTTCGGCAGTAATACCAGTTAAAGGTTGGAACCAATGTGAATAGTGAGTTGCTCCCTTAGAAATTGCCCAATTTTTCATTGCCTCAGCAATTTGATTCGCAGCATCCAAATCAAGCGGAGTGCCATCTTCCATAGTGTTTTTTAATGCATTGTAAGTTTCTTCAGGAAGCATTTCCTTCATAACCGACTGATTAAAAACCATAGAACCAAAAATTTCAGGAACATTCACTGTTGCCATAAAAGCACCTCATTTTTCTTTTTAATATAGATAGTTATATACTTTATAAGGAATTTGAGCAAGAAGAGAGGAAAATTATGAATTATGAATGAAGAATTATGAATTTTTCCTATTCTCTTTCTTCTTCAATCAACTTTTCAACTTCTTGCTTTGTAAGAGGTTTATTTTGGTCATAGGCATTTTTGTTTTTTAAGATTTCTTCGTAAGTCCAAGTTTTGCCTTTGTTCATTCCAGGACAATCTTTTGCACAATCTTCCCACATTGCCTTATCTTTTATCATCCAAGACCAAAAAGGATACGTTGAACACTGAACCGGGCGTGCTTGATAAGCCGAACATCCATTTTCCCACAAAATGCAGTCATAATTCTTTTTTTCTAACAACGCCAAAACTTGTTCGCCATAATAATAATCTGCCCAACGACAATATTTTTCCACAAATTCAGCAGTTTTCATATTAAAAAACTTTAAAAGTTCGTCCAAATCTCGCTTGCTCAAATAAACAAACCCCGGAGAATGTCCACAACAAAAAGAACATCTTTGACATTCAAAATTAAGCCCATCTTTGTAAAACACATTTTCGTTATTACACATAATTCACCAACAAAAACGAGTATATCACATTGTTCAAACTTAAACTACATATTAGTTTTATGGAGGTTCCCGCCTCTTGCAAGTGCAAATATTGAAATTCAAGGAATTAATACTGAAAAATCATTTGAAAAACGTGCAGAATATTATTGTGCACATTTGTTAAATCATAATGTTACAAGTGGTTCAAAATGGCAGGAAGTTCCAAAAGTGTATCAGATTTCTGTATTAAAATTTATAAGAGAAAAAAATTGTGAAAAAGAGATTTTTCATTATAAATTTAGAACAGAAGAAGTATTTTCTTTGCATGACAGACAAAATATAATTTTTATTGAATTGCCAAAAGTTGAAGAATTAGTAAACAAAATTGAAGCTGAACAAATGAGGATTGAAGATTTGACGGACACTCAGAAATGGAGTATATTTATTTTATATGCATCCAAAGAAGAGCACAATAATATAATCAAAAAAATATCAAATTCTGAAGGTGGAATTATGTGTGCTGTACAAATCCTAGATAAAATTAGCCAAGACGAAATTGAATGGAAACGCCAGTTTGACGAATTTATGATAGAAACTGACCGTCGTTCTTTGGA
>JAGARY010000490.1 GCA_017622055.1 Treponema sp.
AAAAGAAATAAATAAGGTAAAATCAGTAGAAAAAGAACCTTGGGAATCTCAATTTGAGTATGATAACAAAATCTCTAGCGAAGTAGCGAATGTGGAAGGGAAAAGAGACACAGAATTAAATGGAGTGGAATCAAAAGTAAATATAAAATATGACAATCAATATAAAATGGTAGAATTACAAATGAATAAGTTGGTGGAAAACTTGCAAAATACATCGTTTGTAATAAAAGGTGATTCTGTACAAGTATTATTAGGAACATTTAATGCAGAAGCAAAGCCAAAGAATTGGCCAGTGAGTATAAAATCATTAGATAAATTGGTAAATTACACTTATAACGGAAAAAGAACTGTAAGTGATGCTGATGTAAAAACTGAATATAAAACAATGGAAAGTGCAAGAGCTAGCAATTCCTTGGAAGGTGAAATAATTTATAAAATCTTAAAAGGTTCTAGTAATTTTGATTATGAAATAAAAGTAGTAAGTGTAAGAGTTTATAATACAGAAAATGGAACAACTGTTGTTAATGAAACTGTAAATCAAATGGTTGGTAATGTTGGTGCAAATGCTAGACTTTCTAGTCAAACTAAGAAAAATACACAAAAAAAGGAAACAAAAAAAGCAACTTTAGAGAAAGAAAAGAAAATAAGTAAAAATGAACAAAAAGAGCAGAATATTGTCGTAAAAGAAAACATAACTACTTCCAAAGAAACTACAAAAGAAGAAAAAAATTATACAGAGTTACTTGATTATACTGGTGGGCAAAAATTTGGATTTGGAATTCAAAACATTTTATTTGGTTTAGGTTCATATAGAGCGGGACATGTTGTTGATGGTTTGTTCTTAACTCTTTTGCATACAGCAGGAATAGGATGTATGGTTTTACCTAATATTATGTTAGAAACTGGTTTGTTTACTCATTATTTCGATTATGCTTATCGTACTATTGATTGGGGTTGGTACTCATCTGTTTATGATACTATGTTGATTACAGGCATAATTATTGAAGGTGTTGCTGTATTATATGGTTTTTTGCGTCCGATTTTCTATCATAAAAAAGGTGTGGAACTTTCTTATTCAAAACCTTCAAATGAATTTAATTTTTTCTGTATTCCAAACAGAAATGGTTTAGTGACACAAGTTTCTTGGAAAATGAATTTTTAGTCAGAAGCAAACTGAGAGGATAAAATGAAAAAAAATAGTTTAATTTTAGTTTTAATATCTATGTTATGTGTTTTTGGTTGTAAAAATACTGTTGAAGGATATAAAAATAATTTTGTTGGAAAAATCTTACAAGGAAGAGATGATTATTTTTCAACATTTATTGAATTTACAACAGGAACTTCTGGAGTTATAAAAAATAAAAAATCGACTATAAATTTTGTTTATGAAATAGATTATTTTGTTAGAAATACAGCATATATAGAATGTACAAAGGGCGGAGTTTTATATTCTTTTGTTTGTAATTTAACTGAAGATTTTGCCCTTATAACAAGTAAAGACGGTTCTAATGATTGGGATTTTGTTTCAAAGATTGAGTTTCCGCCAGAAAATGAAACTGGTATTTTCCATGACCCTGCTTGTACTTGTGGAGGTATTGTTTCTTTTGATGAAATATCATCTGGCGAATACAGACTATATACAGAAGTTGAACATAATAATGATACTGATTATAAAACATATTATTCAAAATTTAAAATGCCATGTACTCTTTACGGTGGGACTTGTTATGTATCTTTCTATGCTAAAGCAAATATTGAGCAAAAAGTAGCTGTATTCTTACATTCTAATACATTGGGATATAGTTTTACTTCAAGTCCAATTGAATTAACAACGAATTACAAAAAATATGAATATTTGTTCTTTATTAATGAGGAATCCCTTGGTGGAAATGAATTACATTTTAATGTAAGTTTGGGAACAACCTATATTAAAGATATTCAAATTATTTCTGTTTATGATTCTGAATTTATAAATACGAAAACATTATCTTGGGATTTGTGGCAATCTGCTGAGTGTATAAAAACTACAACTGAAACTTCTTATGATCCTCTCAATTTTTCAATTTATGAGATGACTGATAATTCTGTGAAAGTTTATAGAAATGTTAATGGATTAACAGATATAAAAGAAGGGGAACATGTATTCTTCTATGAAACAATTATTTCAGAAACAGGAAATTTTGATTTATCGTTTGAAAATAACAGTTTTGCTCAGTGGATTGGTGCGTTATCATTATCAAATATTGCAATTGTTGATTATACAACTAATCAAACTTTGTTATCTGAAGATGATATTCGGCCTGGTTTGAATGAATTTTCTTTTACAATTCCAGAAGAATCTTTAGGAAATAAGTTAAGAATCTATTTTAATTGTAATTATGAAAATATTTTTGCATGGCAACCGGAATATTATTCAATTGATAATTTCTTATTAGAAAAATATGAAGATATTCAAAACGACCAAGAAGGTGATTCAACAATTATACCTGATTTTGATATAAATACATATTATTATTGTGATGACCTTGCAAGTGTGAGTGGCTCAATATTTGTTTCTGAGGATGAAGTATTCTTTTGTGAAGATGGAACATCTTTTGCTCACGGAACTTATATATTAACTGATAGTTCTGCTGGTGTAATTAATTATGAAACTGAAGATGGTGTTATTCCTATTCCTTTTGAATATGATGGATACAATATAATCTTACCTGATGGTGAAGGTTATTTGTATTTTCATTTGTAATTCACATTTAGAATGGGAATGTGAAAATATAACATAAAGTGAGTAACAACGGCTATTTATTGTCAAGTCTCCCTTTGCACTGAAATTGCTGTTGACCTGGCGCCGAGAATTGAGGGGGCCCCAGGCCTTTTGGACTGGGGCGGTACGCAACTGAAAGTTGCGACCTGACCGTTAGGGAACCCCGAAATGCGACTATGCAAAGGGATTTGCGCCCAAAATAAAAAAAAAACTGTCCAAAAAGTTTAAGGTTGTCATTACCATGGCAAGTAGGAGGATGACTTGTGTTGCTTTTTGGACAGCGTTTTTACTTTTTTAAATTAAAACTTTTTTAAATAATTACTTTTTTAAATTTTTACTTTTTATTTTGCTTTGGCTTTTTTGCGGTTAGCGATTATCAGTGGGATTATGAAGAATCCGATTGTTCCAATTGCAACAATTGCTACGTAAGAAACTGGGTTTCCAACTGGAAGTTGTGCTGGTGGAATGAATGATAAAACTAATGCAAAAACTGCGGCTAAAATTCCAACGATTGCTAGCAAATAAAGTGCTGGAGCCTTGTAAGGGCGTTCCATATTTGGTTGTTTTTTTCTTAAAACAATTGCTGCGGCGTACATCAAAATGTACATGATGATGTAAACTGCAACTGTTAGTGCCGAAAGTAGGAAGAATGCTACGCTTACGTTTTTCATTATAAAGTAAAGGCTTGCAAGAACTGTAACAATTACGCCTTGAATTAACATCATATTTTTTGGAGCGCCTGCTTTTGTTGTTTCTGTTAATTTTTCTGGTAAAAGTCCGTCTTTTGCAGTTGTGAGTAAACCTTTGCTTGGTCCTGAAATCCAAGACAAAACTCCGCCTAATGAACCGAATGCAACACAGAATGCCAAAATTGGAAGTGCCCAGCTCATTTTTACAGAAGCTAGCATTGTTGTTAAGGCTTGCATTAATCCTGATTCAAGTTTTAGTTGTGAGTTTGGAACAACTGCTGCAATTGCTAATGAACCGAATGTAAACAAAAGGAAAACAATTATTGCAGAAATGAAAATTGCTAATGGATATTGTTTTTTAGGACTTTCCATATCTGAAGCGTGAACTGCTTGAACTTCTACACCTGCAAAAAGCAAA
Organism: Treponema sp.; assembly: GCA_017622055.1. Lineage (GTDB taxonomy): Bacteria > Spirochaetota > Spirochaetia > Treponematales > Treponemataceae > Treponema_D. The sequence goes on from JAGARY010000490.1 coordinate 3,869, forward strand.
ACAATTCCAGAAAGGAAGGAAAGATTTTGTAAGTTTGCAAGATTTGGGAACCAGCGTGGAGAAACTTTTCCGTTTACAACTGTGGCAACTGTTGTTTCGGCGGCTGTTAGTTCTTCAAATCCAAGTGGCTTTTTTGAAGCAAACCAAACAATTCCCAAGATAATTACAATAATTCCTGGTAAAACTGTTCCTACGATGAATCCCCAGCTTGTTACTTTAGAAAGAATTTTTGTTCCTCCAAAAGCAATAAATGTAGCAATCCAATAAAATGCTATGATGAAGATTCCTGTGAACATTCCATTGCTTGCTAGTTCTGGTTTTCCAATTCCGTATGCTATTGCGGCTGCGGCAAAGGCTAAAACTGTTGGGTACCAAACAACATTTTGAATCCATTGTAGCCAAATTGCTGTGAATCCCCATTTTTTTCCGAATGCGGCTCCTACCCATTTGTATACGCCTCCTTCTTGTCCCGAAAAAGCACTTCCTAATTCGGCAGAAACAAGTGCTGCTGGAATTAAGAAAAAGATTGTGGCAAATCCAATGTAAAAAAACATTGTCATTTCTTCGGCGGCCATCATTGGTAAACCTCTAAGGCTTATGATTGCGGCTGCTGTCATAAATGCCATTGCCATTGTTGTTATTTTTTTAGATTTTACATTTGTCCCAGCTGTTGGTCCGTTTCCTGTTGTGTTATCTGAAGTTCCATTGGAAGATTTTTCATAAGCTGATTTTGTGGCAGATGTAAAAACTGGCCTTGTTGATTTTGGTTGTTCTTTTGTATTTACCATACTTTTTTACCTCTATATTATTTTATTGCTCAGGTTTAAGAATGATTGAAGCTCCCTTTGCTACAACAGGAGTTACAAGTGCAACCATCATCAATTTTTGTAATTTTGATATGTTGAAGCTTGTGAATAGAACGTTTTATGTCTTTTAGTAAAAGTTCCATCAAATCGTAAGAGCAACCATGGCGAATTAAAACTCGTTGAACAATGATTTCTTGACAATTTGCTGGCAAACTGTATGCTGGAAGAAGCCAACCACGTTCACGCAAAACATCAGAAAGTTGATACAAGTCGAATTCTACTTTTTTGCCTTCGTAAGTTGCGTCTTTTTTTAGCTTCCAAGTTACAGCTGGAATTCCTTCGTGTGGATTTGAATCGTAAACTAGTTCAAAAATGCCAAAGTCTTTAATTGCTTTTGCAAAGAATTTTCCAACATCGTAGCAGCCTTGTTGAACTTTTGTGTAGCCTTCTTTTCCAAGACGAAGTAAATTGTAGTATTGGCAAACAATTTGTCCTCCTGGGCGAGAAAAGTTGATTGCGAATGTTGGCATGTTTCCACCAAGGTAGTTTACGTTAAAAATCAAATCTTCTGGTAAATCTTTTTTGTTTCCCCAAATTACCCAACCACAACCCAAAGGTGCAAGTCCGAATTTGTGACCAGATGAACTAATTGATTTTACACGGGGAATTCTAAAGTCCCAAAGAAGTTCAGGCGCACAGAATGGAGCTAAAAATCCGCCAGATGCAGCGTCGATGTGAAGTGGAATGTCAATTCCTTTTGTTTTTTCTAGTTTGTCTAATGCTTCGGCAACTTCCAAAATTGGTTCGTATTGACCTGTAAAAGTAATACCCAAAGTTTGTACAACTCCAATTGTATTTTCGTCGCAAAGTTTAAGAACTTCTTCTGCATTGCTTACATAACGATTTTGTTTTTCCCCTGTTGCCATTGGAATTTCTCTTAGTTCAACATCCCAGTAGCGAGCAAATTTGTGCCAACAAACTTGAACTGGACCACAAACTAAGTTTGGCTTGTCGTATGGTTTTCCGGCAGCTTTACGTGCATTTCGCCATCTCCATTTCATTGCCATTCCACCAAGCATACACGCTTCTGAAGAACCTGTTGTTGAAGTTCCTGTTGCTTCGCTTTCTTTTGCGTGCCACAAAGAAGCAATCATATTTACACAGCGATTTTCAATTTCGGCAGTTTGAGGATATTCGTCTTTGTCTATCATATTTTTATCAAGACAATCATCCATAAGTTTGTGAACTTCTTCTTCGGCAAAAGTTTGACAAAATGTTGCAAGATTTTGTCTAGAATTTCCGTCTAGCATCAACTCGTCTTTGATTAGTTGATACATTGTTTTTGGATCTGATTCTTTTTCTGGAATTTCAAATTTACTCAAAGGTTTTTGTGCACCACCTTTATCGAATAAATCGTCAAATTCAGAACTTTTTTTTGTTTCATGCAAAGCCATAAATGCCTCCACTTTTTTAAATTTTTATTTTTAATTATGATTCCAAAAGAGGAATCTCTACAGAAAAATTAATTCTGAATATATGAGTTCGGCAATAAAAAAATATTATTTTTTGTTATTTTTTTCTTGTGAGGATTTTTGAAAGTGTTTTAATGGAACATAATGCAATTATTTTGATTTGAAAAGGTTTCAATTTTGAGGATGCAATGTTGAGGATGTTGTTATTCGAAGATAAAAATAATAGGTTTTAAACTCTCTCTGTGATTTTTTTTAGTATCTGATAATATAGTAAAGAACGTAAATCCAGCTAAAAAGTCCGTGAACAATTGCCCAACCAATTGATTTCCAAGCGGTGTAGCTAATAATCATTGCAAGACAAGAACCAAATGAGATTCCCGTTTTTACAGTTTTTTCTACGATTGTTGTTTTTTGATTTTCCATTATTTTCAATCTCCATTTTTTAGTATTTATGATAAATATAAAAATCAGTTGATGAATAATCAAGGGGGATTTTTCGTATGTTTGTGGGTGGTTTTATTTGTTTTATTCAAGATTCACGAGTTTTTAATTCTTGCACTTTTTCTAATGGAAGTCCTGTGCATTCAGCGATAGTTTCTAGTGGAATATTTTTTTGTATAAAGTTTTTTGCAGTTTCAATTTTTGTTTTCTCGGCACCTTGCTCTATTCCTTCAGCAACACCATCTTCAAAAGCTTCTCGTCGTTGAACTCTAATATCAGTTTCGTAATCGTATTCTCCAAAAAGCATATTATGGACCTCCGTTGATTTACGTTTAAGATATTCAGAAAGGACTCCATTTTTTATTGAACGGTTAATTGCAGTTGTAAAGGGATTTTCAATGTTTTCTTTCATACAATCTCTAACTTCTTTTATAAAATCAGAATATTGTTTGAGTGGTTCACATTGATGCAAAATGGGATTATCCTTCTCTTTATTAATATTAATAATTTTTACTTTAATTTCAAGAGTGAAATTATTATTCACATTATGTATTTTATCAGGAAGTATGAAAGCATCTGAAAGTTTTAATTCAGATTCAGAAGGATAATTTTCAACACCGTTGTAAAAAACATAGAATTCTGGAATGGGAAGTTTTACAAGTTTTTTTCCAAATCTGTCTTCTTCTGATGTAATTTTTTCATAGATTCTAGAAATATATTCTAAAAATCTGAATGGCATATTTTGGTTTACAGTTGATTGATGTTCAATTAAAACAATAATTTTGCCATCAACTAGCATTGAAATGTCGTTGTAATAACTCATGTACAAAATATTTTCCAACATAACAGGTTTTACTTCTGTTGTTTTTGGGTCAAGATTTGTTTTGTGTAAAGCATTGTAAAGACTAATAAAATTTTCTTTTGCATAAATGTCATTGGCAAACAAATCAACAAATACAGAATCTTTGTGGTTTCGATTAATTTTTTTCATAGAGCACTCTCCATTATTTTTATTATTGTCTACTGTTACAATAGTCGCAAAAGTGAAAAAAATAGGAATACTGATGAGAAAAAATTTGAAAAAAGGTGATTTTTTGTGGGAAAACCTTTAGTTTTGGTAGATTATAATTATAGAACTGCTTTAGAAAATACAGGTAGTCAAGGGACGCTATACTCAAGCCCTTGACTCGTCCGTTTTTAAGTTTTGTATTAAATCCTAAAAAAAACTCTGGAAGATTTTCTCCCAGAGTTTGAAGAATTTATTTTGAGTTTGGAGTAATCAAATTTCTACTTTATCAACTCCAAATTCTTTTTAATAAAATCAACACGTTGTTTTACGCAGTCTGGACTTCTGTGTGGATCTTTTGGTGTATTAAAAGCGTAATCTAACAAAATGTCAATTGTGGAAGTTGCAACGTGCATTCTTGTGTCGCTAGAGGCATAGTAAATATAAACATCACCATTTTCCCGAGCAATTGCACCATTAGAAAAAACAACATTAGAAACATCCCCAACTCGTTCTTTTCCAAGAGGTACAAGGAAAAATCCACTTGGTTCTGCAATCACCTTTGTTGGATCTTTTAAATCTGTTACAAAAACATACAAAACATAACGCAATCCAGCCGCAGTATTTCTAACACCGTGAGCAATATGAAGCCAACCTTTTTCAGTTTTAATAGGAGTTGCTCCAGCACCATTTTTTGCTTCTGTAATTGTATGATAAATTCTTGGACTAATAATTTTTTCTTCATCAATCACCGCATTACAAATATCATCGCAAAGTCCAAAGCCAATTCCGCCGCCACTTCCAGTATTAATAAAATCGTCCATTGGGCGAGTGTAAAATGCATATTTTCCTTCAACAAATTCTGGATGAAGACAAACGTTTCTTTGTTGTGGAGAATTTTTTGTTACAAGATTTGGCAAACGTTCCCAAGAAACTAAATCTTTTGTTCTAACAATTCCAGCCGCAGCCACAGCAGCA
>JAGARY010000037.1 GCA_017622055.1 Treponema sp.
AAAAAACTGGAGGTTATTATGAAATTAAAATTTGTATGGGACACACCAGAAAGAATTTTTTGGATTGTGTCAAATTTATTAATAATTGTTTTTTGTATTCTTACTGGAATAATTGCGGAAACTTGGTATTTGTCGGCTTTATTTTTTCTTTTTGGTGCTGCGTTCTTTGTGTTTTTGATGATAAATGATGTTATTAATAGAAAAGTTTTCATCGAAGAAAATGTTCTTACAATTAAACTTTTGTGGATTAAAAAACAAATCCAACTTGATAAAGTTTTGTGGTATACAAAAAATAATATATTTGAAAAAAATCTTTTTTGTAAATCAAACAAGAATATCTGCTTATTCTATGAAACAAAAAAAGAATACATTTCTGTAAAAGAAATTGAATATATAGAAAACATTTTAATTCAAAATGGAATTTCCCAAGCAGAAAAAGAAGAAATTGAAAATCCTGAACCATACAAAATTTCTCCAGTTTTGTTATATATTATGTTTATAAATGGCACAAACATCTATTTGCGAACTTTAGATTCTCCACACAAAAAATTAATTCAATATCTAGTAATTCCATTCTTTATATTGATGATTTTTCTATGTTTTATTGAATTAAGACGTTTTTATTTGAAAAAAAATAATTTAGAGAAAAAAATAATGGGGTAGTCCAATGAAAGGAAAAATTAATAAAAAATATTTGAGTTTTGTTTTTATCATTTTTCTTATATCTAGCAGTATGTTTGCAAAACCAAAGTTTATGTTAGATATTGGAAAATTTTCTATAGCAGGATTTTTTGGTGATAAAGACGTTTCTTTTTGCCCAACAATAATAATTCCAGAGATTATGATGGTTGGTGAAAAAACAGGACTTTATACATCCTTTTCACCTTTTGAAATGCAATTTAAATTTACTCCTAATGAATATTTGCATGAAGGGTATACTCAAAATTGGAGTTTATCAGAAATCACATTTATTAATGCAAATATTGGGTGGATGAAACAATTAAACAAAGAATTGCTTTTAGAAACATACGTAAGAATGAACACAATTTCTGCTTTTAATATTGAAAAAATTAGATTTAGCCCATCAGTAGAAATTTCTTGGACCTCTTCAATTTTTGATGAAACCATAAATCCTGAAAAAGTAATTTTTATGCCAAAAGTTATTTCTTTACAAGTTGGTGCATCTTTTGAAAATTTAAAAGGATTTAAACCTTACTTTTTTGTAACTACAAGTGTAGATGTAATTCTTTTTGCTGGTTTATTTGGAATACTGGCCAATTATTGATTTTTTTAAGTGATTGTTTCAAATTGAAAAATAATTTTTATAATAGCAAATAGTATTGTATAATAATTGCAAAATAAAATAGAAATTTTTGAGGTTTTTATGAATTTTGCAATTATTAATGGAAGTCCCAAAGGAAACTTCAGCATTACTTTACAGTCAGTTTTATATTTACAAAAGAAATTTCCAGAACATCAATATAATATTCTAAATGTTGGGCAATCAATCAAAGCACTTGAAAAAGATTTTTCAAAAGCAAAAGAAATAATAGGAAAATCGGATGTAATTCTTTTTTCTTATCCAGTTTATACTTTTTTAGCACCGTCCCAACTCCACAAATTCATTGAATTGTTAAAAATCAACAAAATAAACTTAAAAGGTAAAATTGCAACCCAAATCACAACATCAAAACATTTTTACGACATCACAGCTCATAAATATATTCAAGAAAATGCTCAAGATTTAGAACTAAACTACATTCGTGGGCTTTCCGCAGATATGGAAGATTTGCTTACAGAAAAAGGACAAAAAGATTTAGAAAAATATTTTGAACGGCTTTTGTGGAGCATAAACGAAAAAATTTATGAACCACAAAGTTTTTTCTATTCTCAAAATCAATTGGAACAAGCCACAGTGCCAACAGAAGAAGTTTTTAATCAAGATAAATCAAAAGATATTGTGATTATTACAGATTGTTCTACAGAAGAAAATTCAGAAACAGATTCAAATCTGCAAAAGATGATTTTAAGATTCCAAAAAAAATTTAATTATGCGACAAGAATTGTAAATCTAAAGGATTTTCCATTTTCTGGCGGTTGTTTGGGATGTTTTCGTTGTGCAGTTTCTGAAAAATGTGTTCATAAAGATGGTTTTGATACTTTTTTAAGAGAGAATATTCAAAAAGCTGATGGAATAATCTATGCTTTTTCAATAAAAGATCATTCTATGGGACCAATCTTCAAAATGTATGATGACAGAAACTTTTGTAATGGCCACAGAACTGTTACAGTTGGAATGCCAGTTGGATATATTGTTTCTGGAAATTATTCATTTGAAAATAATTTAAAAACTGTAATTGAAGCCAGAGCCGAAACTGGAGGAAATTTTCTTTGTGCAGTTGCCACAGATGAAAAAAATACAGATGAACAAATTGATAATTTAGCAAAATCTTTTGAGTTTGCGTTGAACACTCATCACACAACTCCGCAAAATTTCTGGGGCGTTGGCGGAATGAAAATCTTTAGAGATTTAATTTATCAAATGCGGGGCATGATGCGTGCAGATCATAAATTCTACAAAAAACAAGGAATTTATGATTTTCCACAAAAGAAAAAACTTACATCGCTAAAAATGTATTTTGTTGGTTCGCTTCTTTCTAATCAAAAAATTCTTTCAAAAATGGGAAACAAAATGAACGAAGGAATGCTTTTGCCATACAAAAAACTTTTTCAAAAGATGGAAAAAAATGAATAGAAAAAAAGAGATGTGATGTTTTAAACTTTTTAGACATCCCCATTTTTTTAATAAACTCTCACGTATTCCAAGGTTATAAAAATTATAAGCTTGGAATACGAATGGTCAAGGGACACTCGCGTTGCTCGTTCAAGCCCTTGACTCAGCCGTTTTGCGGGTTGTAAAAATTATAAATTGGCAATACGCTCGGTCAAGGCACGCTGTCGCTTAAAGCCTTGACTCTCACGTTTTCCAAGTTTATAAAAATTATAAACTTGGAATCCATTGGGCTGACCGCCAGCCCAACTTATACTTACGCTTTAATCACGATATGCAAATCATCTAATTGCTGTGCATCTACTTCCGCAGGACAATCATCCATTGGGCTGGCTGCCATATTATTTTTAGGGAAGGCGATTACTTCGTGGATGCTTTCTTCGTGGCGCATGAGCATTACGAGGCGGTCGAGGCCTGGGGCAACTCCTCCGTGTGGTGGAGCTCCGAATTTGAATGCCTGAACTAAGAAGCCAAATGCTTTTTCGGCGCGTTCTTGGCTAAATCCAACGATTTTAAAGATGCGTTGTTGCAATTCTGGGTCGTTGATACGCATTGAACCTGAAGCAAGTTCGTAGCCGTTTAATACTAAATCGTAAAGGTCGCCTTTTACTGCACCTGGGTCGCTTTCTAATGTGTCCCAATATTTTTCTTGTGGAAGTGTGAACATGTGGTGTTCTGTTTCCCAGTGATTTTCTTCTTCGTTCCATGCAAAATATGGGAAGTCGATAATCCAAGCAAAGTGGAATTCATCATTTGGATTATAAAGATTTAAGTCTTTTCCTAATTGTTTACGAACTGCACCTAGCGCTGTACAAGCAAGTTGCCAGTTTTCGTCGCTTACAAAAAGTAAAAGGTCATTTTTTTCTGCACCAAGTTTTGCACAGATTTCTGCTTCTTTTCCTGCATAGAATTTGCTAATTCCGCCTTCAAAAACACCTTCTGCATTTACTTTCATCCAAGCAAGGCCTTTTGCTTTGTATGTTTTTGCAACTGCTTCTAATGCTTCTACATTTTTGCGGCTATATTTGTCTGCAACATTTTTTACAACAAGTGCTTTTAAGCCGCTGCGTTTGTGGCGTTGAACTTCGCGTCCTGCGTTTGCAGCCCCTGCTTTGAATGCGTTAAAGTCTGCTAAGTCTGCCATGAATGTTGCGTCTTGCATTTTTAAGTCAAAGCGTAAATCTGGTTTGTCGCTTCCGTAGTAATCAAAAGCGTCTTCCCAAGAGATTCTGTCGAATTGAGCTGGTAAATCGTAGTTTAATGTCTTTTTGAAGATGTGTTGCATCATTCCTTCTGTTGTTGCAAGAACTTCTTCACGATTTGTAAAGCTCATTTCCATATCGATTTGTGTAAATTCTGGTTGGCGGTCTCCGCGAGCGTCTTCGTCACGGTAACAGCGTGCAATTTGGAAGTATTTATCAAATCCACTTACCATTAAAAGCTGTTTGTAAAGCTGTGGCGACTGTGGAAGGGAATAAAATTTTCCTGGGTGAACGCGGCTTGGAACTAAATAGTCGCGGGCACCTTCTGGAGTTGATTTTATGAATGTTGGAGTTTCAATTTCCAAGAATCCTTTGCTTGTTAAATATTCGCGAGTTGCAAATGTTACTTGAGAACGCAAAATGATGTTTTGTTGCATTGGGTCGCGGCGTAAATCAAGATAGCGATATTTTAAGCGTAAATCTTCGTTTGGAATTACCAAAGTTCCGTCTTTTTGACGAACTTCTTCTATACTAAATGGCAATTCTTGTGAAGTTGTAAAAATCTTAATGTCTTTTGCTTCAACTTCAATTTCGCCAGTTGGCATATCTGCATTTATGTCTTTTTCGCTACGGGCATTTACAACGCCTTCTACAGCAATACAATATTCGCTTTTTAAACTGGCAGCAATTTTTTTAACTTCGTCGCTAGCTTTGTCACCAACCATAACTTGAGTAATGCCGTAACGGTCGCGCAAACGAATAAAAATTAATCCACCAAGGTCACGAGTACGACTAACCCAACCATTTAAAACTACACTTCTTCCTACGTCAGATTTTCTTAAATCTCCGCAAGTTACTGTTCTCTTTGTATTTTCCATAATGCACCTATTTTAATGATTTAGAATAGTTTTTACAATATAATTGTTAATTTACAGATTTCTATTCTACATATCCCATTGCAACAATTGTAAATCCAAGTTTTTCTGAACCTTCTGCCATTTTTACTTCAACAGTGTGATTTTTTGATTCATTTTGATTTATTAGCAAAACTGCTTCACAATTGTTCCATCCACCAGCTTTTCCGCCGTCGTAAGTTGCAATTTCTTTTCCGTCCACAAAGATTTTTGCTTTTCCAAATTTGTCAGACATCCAACTTCCTTGAACTTTGTAAACAAATACTAAAGATTTACATTTAATATCCATTTTAAAAGGTTCATTTGTTGCTTTTAAGTTCATTTTTTTGTTCCAGTTTTTTGGGAAATTAGATGCATTTGCCTTTTTAACTGACTGACATTGTTTATCTACATCTGTAAAACTTCCTTTTGAAATTTTTACATTTTTGTCATCATCATAAATTCTTTTAAGTCCTGAAAGTCCCATTCTTGCAAAACTTTTTGTAGGAACTTCAATTTTTTCATCAATTTTTGCTTTATCTACAGTTGCCACAAGATTCATCAAACAATCAGACATTAAAGTGTGCCCTTGAATTGTTGGGTGAACATTGTCTGTATAATATTCTTTTTCTGAAAAATGACCTTTTGCAATTCCGTCTTTTACAATTCCCAACATATTGATTTGTGGAATTTGATACAAATCAGAAATTGGCTTTTTTTGAGCGGCTGTGTTTCCGTAAGTTGCAGCGGCATATAAAGCAATAACTGCTGTATTTGGACTAGCTTTTAATGCATCACGAACAATTCCTTCAAAACTTTTTTGGAAAGTTGCTTCACCACCATCATTTACAGCAAATTCTACAATTAAGATATCAGGATTTTGACCACAAACTTCAACTACATCGCTTTGATATCTTACAAGTCCCAATAAAGATGGAGTTCCACTTAAACCAGCATTGTTAAAGTTTACATTTTTTCCATCACCAGGAGCATAAGTTTTCTTCAAATCTCTAAAGAATTGATAAGCATAACCATCTGTAAATTTTGCAGGACCTGCACCTTCTGTAACTGAACCTCCAAGAGCCGCAATCCAAACTTTTTCGCCTTTTTTAATTTTTTCAATTGCATTTTTAAGACGATAATTGTTTCCTACACTAATTAAAGATGTTTCCACCATTTTTGCGTAATCTGCATCTTGCATTTTAAATGGATTTTTAGCAAACGCTGTTGATACCATTAAACTCATAATTAAAATACCTATTGTTTTTTTTAGTTTTTTCAAAATTTCCTCCAAATGTAATTATAAAATTTATCATAAATTTTTATAATTTACCACAAAAGTTGCCCTAATTAAAAAGTGAAGAATAATCTGTATTATTAAAAGTTGCGTGAATGAATGGGCGAGCCATAATCACTTGGGAAGCACCGTAAAAAATTGCTGTTTGAATGTCTAATTTTGAACGAATTCCACCGTCAATCCAGATTTCTTTGCAATAATTTTTTAGCAATTGTGCATTTTTTACAAGAAAATTGGCAGAACTTCCAATTTCTGTTTCTACGCGGCCACCGTGATTTGAAATGTAAACTACATCGGGCTGAACTTTTTGAACAAGTTCTAAATCTTTTTGGGTAAAAACCCCTTTTATTACAAATGGCACATTTATTTTGTTTTTGATTTGTAAAAGCTGTTCGGCAGTTTTTTGTTCCAAGTTCACCAAGTTTCGCATTGTAACAATGTTATAAGAATCAATGTCAATTCCAATGTATTCGGCGTGGGGCAAAACAAGGTCTATTCTTTGAAAAAGTTTTTCTTGTGGATATGGTTTTAGAAAAAATGCAGCTTTTTTTTGTGGAAATTGTGTGGCAATTTTTTTCATGGCATTTACGCCGTAGTGTAATTTGTGGTCTGGGTACCCGTCCCCAACACAAATTCCAATGTTGTTTTTTGCGGCATTGTTTAAATATGGAAAATAAAAATCTTCTTCGTTGTTGTAGCCAATGTTTTCTTGGGCACCTGTTACGGGACCGCACCTTACCATGGAAGGCAAAACTTGAATATTTTTTATTTGAGAAATTGTATTATTTTGATTTGCAAGGTTTTGAAGGTCTTTCCAAGCTTGGCAGTTTAATTGAAAATTTTTGTTTTGAAAAACGCCACCAAGACCTGGAAGTTCACCAATGCAGCCAAAACCTAAACATTCTGGGCAATGGTTGCATTTTAGCATTCCTTGTGATTGAGAAAAATTAGTCGCCAAAGCAAATTCCTAGGTCGCGAGCTGCTTGAACCATTGGTTCGTCTTTAGAAATTGGTTTAATTTGGCCGGCAACAGCGGAAAGTGGTGTTGTGGCAATTTTTCCGTCTTTAATGGCAATTAAATTACCGAATTTCTTTTGAGCAAGATAATCTGCGGCTGCGTTTCCAATTTTTGTTGCTAAAAGGATGTCGTAAGGATTTGGGTTTCCGCCACGTTGTGTGTAGCCCAAAACAGAAGTGCGAGTTTCATAACCTGTTTCGGCTTCTATTTCTTTTGCAACTCTGTAAGCAACTGATTGTGTCATTGCTTCCCGAGCTTTTTTGAATTCTTTTTTAGAAAGTTTTGCTTCATCTTCGTTTAATGCACCTTCTGAACAAGCTACAATTAAGTAATTTTGGCCGTTAGAAAGTTTTTTCTTGATTGAAGCAGAAAGTTTTTTGATGTTGTATGGAATTTCTGGAAGAAGGATAACGTCTGCGTTTGCGGCAATTCCAGAATAAAGACCAAGCCACCCAACTTTGTGTCCCATAATTTCTACAACCATAATGCGGCTGTGGCTACGAGCAGTTGTTCTAATTGATTCAAGGCCTGCTGTGGCAACTTCAATTGCAGACTGAAAACCAAAAGTTTCGTCTGTCCCAAGAATGTCGTTGTCTATTGTTTTTGGAAGTCCAATTACGTTAAAACCAGCGTCGAATAAAAGGGAAGCGGTGGTGTTTGTTCCGTTTCCTCCAAGACAAACCAAAGCATCAAGTTTATTTTTTTTGAAAGTTTCTTTGATTGCTTCTACTGGCAAAAGTCCTGTTTTTGGGTTTGGCACAGGATTTTTAAAAGGTTTTACTCGGGATGTTCCTAAAAAAGTTCCACCTTGATTATAAAGGTTTTGAACTGTTTCTGAATCAAGTTTGATTGTGTCGTTATCAATTAAACCTTGATATCCGTTATGAAATCCAATGAATTTCATATTATATTTGTTTTTTCCAGTTAAACATAATGCTCTAATTGCGGCGTTTAAGCCAGGAGCATCTCCACCAGAAGTTAAAATTCCAATTGTTTTTACAGATGTTTCTTTCATATAATTTATTATATCAGTTAATTTGAATAATCTGCAATAATTTTAATCTTTTTATGATGCTTTTTTCATTCAATATATGTATAAATTATGATGAAAAAAATATAGATATATAGTAAAATTGAATGATAAATAAAGTTTTTGATTAGAGGATTTACTAAATCTTTAATGTATGAGAGTTTGATATTTTACAAGAGGGGATTTATGGCTCATAAAGAACAAATTTTAATTGAAAACGAAAAACAGGCTAACTATGTTGTTGCCAAAGTAATGAGAATTGTTTTTATCTTTTTTACGTTATTATATGTTTTAAATGTAATTGGTGTTTTTGTTGTTAATCAGACGGTAATGACAGTTTCTTACCTTGTTGGTTCTTTTTTTCTGTTTTTACCTACAATTTTGTTACGTTT
>JAGARY010000491.1 GCA_017622055.1 Treponema sp.
CGTTGTAATTGTTCAAATTTTTCTAATTTTATTACAAGTTGATCATATTCTTTTTTTAGTTTTCTTAATTCACCAACTGAATTTACAGTGTTAGTTACTGCTTTTACAGATGTGCTAACACCTTTTTCAATTGTTGAAAGTATAGAAAATCCTATGTTTTTAATATTTAAAACAAAACTTCCAGAACTAAAAGCCAACGAAAATGAGGAAATTAGAAGTAGTAAAATGAATAAAAATTCTGGAAATTTTAATCTAAAAGAAAAACGAACTCTGTTCTTCATAAATTACCTAGTCATTTAAACTATTGTAAATTTTTCTTTCAGAAGACATATCCTTAAATAAATTAAATGCTTCTCCAGAACCTAAAGCTACACATTCAAGAGGTCTTTCTACAAGAATTACAGGAACTCCTGTTTCTTTTGAAATTAATCTTGGCAATTCACGAAGCATATAACCACCACCAGTCATTACAATACCTCTTTCAATAATATCAGAAGCTAATTCAGGAGGAGTTTCACTAAGTACAATTTTAATTTCTTCTACAATTCTTGTTACAGGATCTTTTAAAGCTTCTCTTACTTCAACGCTATCAATTTCAAGACGACGTGGTAAACCTGTAATTGCGTCTGTACCTTTTAATTCCATTTTTTCAATAGTTTTTTCTGGGGCAGCATTTCCAATTTGAATTTTAAGTCTTTCTGCTGCCTGTTGACTGATTGACAAGTTGTGAACACTTTTTACGTGTTTTACAATTGCTTCATCAAATTTGTCTCCACCAATTCTAATTGAGTGAGTTACTACCATTCCACCTAATGAAATTACAGAAACTTCTGTTGTTCCACCACCAATATCACAAATCATGTGTCCTGCTGGTTCATTAATTGGAAGTTTTGCACCAATTGCAGCAGCCAAACTTTCTGCAATTACTTCAACTTCTTTTGCACCAGCTTTGTATGCAGCTTCAATAACGGCACGTCTTTCTACATCTGTAATACAAGATGGAATCCCAATTTTCATTCTGATTGATTTGAAGAATTGATGTTTTGGAATGATTTTTGAAATAAAGTATTTAATCATTTTTTCTGTACTATCAATATCAGCAATAACACCGTCTGCCAAAGGTCTAATAGCAATAATTGAATCTGGAGTTTTTTCTAACATTCTTTTTGCATCAGAACCAACAGCTACAATTCTGCTTGTTCCTTTTTCTACCGCAATAACAGATGGTTCATCAATAACCATTCCTTTATCTCTAACATATATTAAAGTATTACATGTACCTAAATCGATACCAATATCTGTTGAAAATTTATCAAAAAAACTCATAAAAATCCTCCCAAAGATTTATATAATTATTAATTACTATTTAATTTCTGTAAAGCACCTTGGTGATTTACTTGTAGTTTAAGGGTTTGTCGCCATTCGGCTCTTGCTTTTACCAAATTCCCCTGCTTCTCATATATTACACCAATTCCATAGTGTGCGTCAGCAGAATTTGGGTATTTTTCTAAAACATTTTCAAATTCTTTTAATGCTTTTTCATAATCTTCTCTATCTATATAAATATTTCCTAATAATATCTGACTTTTTAAAATCATATCATCATTAGGACTATTTTTGATTATTCTGAATAAGTATTGTTCTGCAGCAGACAATTCTTTTGCAATATAATATTGTTCTGCAATTGATAATAACAAAGCATCTGATTCTCTATTTAACAATGCTTCTGAGAATGCAGAAATACTTTCCATTGTTAAACCTAAAGCGGCATAACTTAATCCAAGATATTCTGGAATATCATTAGAAACGTAGCCATTATCTTTTGCTAAAAGCAAATATTTAATTGCCAAGTCTGAATAACAATTATTTGTTAAAGCACTTTTGGAAAAATATGCTCTTCCCAACATATATTGTAATTGAGGCAATAGTTTTTTATCTGCGTCATACATTGCTAATCTTAATTTATTAATACATTCATCAAGATAATGTTGAGTAAGTGAATTATCGTTAATTTGTGATTGTGCTAAAAAGAAACATGAATATCCATAATAAGTTAAAACAGTGTTGTTGTATGGATTTTCTTGTAAAAACGGTTTTCCTAATTCGTATATTGTTTCGTAATCGTAATTTGACCAAGCTTTTTCAATTTGATTGATTACTGCTGCTTTTTTTGTATATAAATTTTTAAAAAGTAAAAAAATGAAACAAATAAAAGCAACAACTAAAAGTGCACAAAGAATTTGAGGTATTTTTTTTAATAATGCACTTTTTTTTCTTGACTTATTTTCATTTTCAAAAGAAATAATTTGTTTCATGTTTCCTAATTTTCTAATATAAAAATAACAGATGGGACAATAAGCCGGGTTCTGTCTAATAAAGAATAAACTTTATTAATAATCATCTATCCGTGTTTTTTGTTACCAAAAAACTATAGCATTTTACCCGCAGTTTATAGCTCGGAATGCCAAACTGCTACTTAAATTTGCTCCAAATGAG
>JAGARY010000492.1 GCA_017622055.1 Treponema sp.
AGGAAAAATAAAAAATGTGGTGGATTTTGGTGCCTTTGTGGATTTGGGAATAAAAGAAACAGCATTGCTCCATATTTCAGAGTTAAGCGACAATTATATTTCCGACCCTATGGAAGTGCTTAAGGTTGGTGACATAAAAGAATGTACTATTATTGGTCTTGATGTTGACAGAAGACGAATCAGTCTTTCTTTAAAAAGCGATGCTGCAACTAGAATTGGAAAAGGTGGCAATACAACTTCTTCTGGAAAAACAGATGGAGAAGTTCGCAAAGTGGTTCGTGTTGTGCGTGCAGGAACAAATGGTAGCGGAAAACCAAATGAAAATAGTAACCATTCAAATTATTCAAGTAGCGAAAGACTTAAACGTAATGATTATTCTAGAGACCATATCAGTTCTGGTAGCGATGATGGCATGAGCTACAATCCTTTTGCTGCATTGTTAAAAAAATAAGAGTCAACAAGGAATAATAAAGTGGAAAGTATTGTAGTTTCTGGATTATTCAATATAGAAACAAACACTAGAATTCGTAGTTTTCCCATAAACTACTACCCCATAGATTACAATTTTTTTGGGGTAAGTAGTTATGTGGGTGGTGTAGGATTCAATATTTCCAAAGCTCTAAAAACCCTTGGTTCCAATGTTCTTCCTATTTCGATGCTTGGAAAAGATATTAACGGTAAAAATATAGTTGCTACATTACAAGAATTAAATATTCCAACTGAATATCTTTTCTGTTGTTTGAAAGAAACACCTGCTTCTGTTGTTCTTTACGACGAAGCAGGAAGGCGACAAATTTATTGTGATTTAAAAGATATTCAAGAAGTAAAGTATGATTTTTCTCTTGTAGAAAAACAGATTGAAAATAGTTCTTTAGTTGTTGCTTGTAACACAAATTTTAATCGGCCACTTTTATCCTTAGCAAAGCAAAAAGGAAAAATTGTAGCAACGGATGTTCATGTGCTAAGTAACATCCATGATGAATACAATAAAGATTTTTTAGAAAAAGCTGATATCGTTTTTTTAAGTGATGAATTGTTACCTTCATCTCCAAAAGATTTTCTTTTTCAATTAAAAGAAACTTACGGAATGAAAATAATAGTTTTAGGCCAAGGTGAAAAAGGTGCAACCCTGTATTCTAGGGATAAAGACAAGTTTTTTCGGTTTTCTGCTGTAAAGCCAGAAAAAGTGGTAAATACCGTAGGTGCAGGAGATGCCTTGTTTAGTGGATTTGTCTTTTTTTATTCCCAAGGATTTGATGAAATTGAGGCACTAAAACGCGGGGAAATATTTGCATCCATCAAAATTGGTTTTGATGGTGCATCTAACGGTTTTTCTTCTAGTGAAAAAATAGAAAAGGTTTACAAAAACACAATTTTTGAAATACAAGAAATTTAAATCTAGAAAAATAATCCTGTAACAAAAATTTCTATCCCAATTATTATCAGAATAATTCCACCAAAAAATGAACCTTTGCCAGCAAGTTTTGTGCCGAATTTTTTTCCTAAAAGAAGTCCTCCAATGCAGATAAAAAAAGTAACGATGGCAATAATAATTGAACTTCCAAGGGCAAGGCTTAAATTGTAGTTTGCCATTGTAAAACCCACTGAAAGAGCATCAATGGAAGTAGCAATTCCTTGTAAAATTAAGGTGGAAAATCCTAAAGTACAAGATTCATCTTCTTGTTCTGAGTTATTTTGACTTTTTAAACTTTCCAGTATCATGTGGATACCGATAAAAAATAACAAAGTTAGTGAAACCCAGGGAATTAATATTTCAAATTGTTGAAAAATGTGAAGAATATTTTTTACTAATATCCATCCAATGAGTGGCATAATAAACTGGAAAAAAGCAAAAACTCCAGCTATAAGGCATATTCTAC
>JAGARY010000493.1 GCA_017622055.1 Treponema sp.
ATTGTAAACAATGTTACTGCTCCAAAAATTCAGCAAAATCAAATTACAAAAGCAAACAACGCAATGAAGAAAGTTCTTGCAGCAGATTCTTTTGAACAGATTACAGATTTTGAACCAAGTAGCAATGGAACTATTAAGATTGAAGATATGTATCTTGCAAAAAAAGATGGTAAAGTAATTGGTGCAACTTGTCAGGTTTCGGGGCCAACTTATGAACAAGCAACTCTTATTGTTGGTCTTGATACAGCAGGAACTGTTACTGGCGTTGAATTCTTAAAAATTACAGATTCTCCTGGATTTGGATTAAAAGCAAATGATCCAACATTTATTATGCCAAATGGAAAAACTTTTTATGGTCAGTTTGAAGGAAAAAAAGCAGACAAAGGTTTTACTGTTGGGCAAAACTTTGATGCAATTTCTGGGGCAACAATTACTAGTGTTGGAATTGGAAACTTAATTACAGAAGCAACTTCTAGCATGCTTAAATATTTGGGAGATCATAATTATGAATAATAAATTAAAGATTTTTACAAACGGATTTGTAAAAGAAAATCCTTTGTTAGTTTTGAATATTGGGTTGTGTTCTTCTTTAGGGGTTACAACAAGCATTTTTAATGGGCTTGGAATGGGCATGGGAATGACTTTCGTTTTGTTAATGAGCGAAATTGTAATTAGCCTTTTTAGAAAAAAGATTCCTTCATCAATTCGATTGCCAATTTTTATTATTATTATTGCGGCATTTACAACAATTGTTCAGTTGGTGTTGCAAGCTTATGTTGAATCTTTGTACGACGCTTTGGGAGTTTTTCTTCCGTTAATCGTTGTAAACTGTATTATTATGGGCCGTGTTGAAGCTTTTGCTTCAAAAAATACTCTTGGTGATTCAGTTTTAGATGCATTGGGAATGGGAATTGGCTACACAATGGTGTTAGTTCTTATTTCTTTAATTCGCGAACTTTTTGGCGGCGGAACTTTAATGGCTGGAACTGCCTTAAAAATTGAACTTATTCCAGAAGCATACAGAATTGGAATTTTAAACAGTGCTCCTGGTGGATTTATGGTTTTTGGATTTTTAGGTGCAATTGTTCAAGGTGTAAGACAAGCTCTTGCTAAAAAGAATGATAAAAAATGTCCAGCTCCAGAAGAACCAGATTGTAATTCATGTTCTTTGGCATGTGCTTCAAACCCAAATAACAAAGAGGGGGATAAATAATGATGGAATTATTACAAATCTTAATAAAATCTGCAATTGTAGATAACGTTGTATTTATTCAATATTTGGCAATTTGTCCGTTTATTGGAATGACTGCCGAAACAGACAAAGCCTTTGGAATGGGAGTGGCAACTTCTTTTGTAATTATTTTAGCTACAGCAGTTACTTGGCCAATTTATAAATTTATTATGATTCCTCTTGGCCTTGAATTCTTGCAAACTTTGTTCTTCATTTTGATTATTGCTTCTTTAGTTCAACTTGTAGAATTCTTCTTAAAGAAATCAATTCCTTCTCTTTATAAATCTATGGGTGTTTACCTTGCACTTATTACAACAAACTGTGCTGTTTTGGGTGTAACAATCAACTGTATTGGAAAAAACTACAACTACGGTGAAAGTTTAATTTACGCTCTTGGAACTGCCATTGGATTTATTATTAGTATGATTGTTATGAGTAGTGTTAGAAACAGACTAAAAGTTGCAAATGTTCCTCAGGCATTTAAAGGAACTCCAATTTTGTATGTTGCTGCAGGTTTGTTAAGCCTTGCATTCCTTGGATTTAAAGGAATTATTGGATAAAAGGACGGTAGCTTTATGAATCTTATTATTTATACATTAATAGTTGCTTTGGCAATTGGTTTTGCTTTGGGTGTTCTTTTGGGATTATTCAAAAAGATTTTTTATGTAAAAGTAGATCCAAAAATTCAAGAAGTTAGAGATGTTTTGAGTGGTGCAAACTGTGGTGGTTGTGGTTATGCTGGATGTGATGCTTTTGCAGAAGCACTTGTAAATAGTGAAGCTCCTGCCGACGGTTGTGTTGCTGGTGGTTCTGAAACAACTGCAAAAGTGGCTAGCATTTTGGGTGTTGACGCTGGTGAGTCTGTAAAAAAAGTGGCATTTTTGGCTTGTGCAGGAACAAAAGATTGTGCAAAAGATAAAGGCATTTACAGTGGTGTAGAAACTTGTCAGGCTGCTCAATTGGCTGTGAACGGAACAAAACTTTGTGCTTTTGGTTGTATTGGTTATGGTGATTGTGTGGAAGCGTGTCCTTTTGATGCAATTGTGTTAGGCGCAAACGGATTGCCTGTGGTTTTGGAAGATAAATGTGTTGGGTGCGGTAAATGTACAAAAGCTTGTCCA
>JAGARY010000494.1 GCA_017622055.1 Treponema sp.
TAATCGGTATGTAGTTGTTTGTCAAGAAGAACATCCTCGTATAACAGATGGAATAGAAATTTTACCATGGAAGTATTTTTTCGAAGAACTATGGAAGAAATAATTAATATTGCACTTGGCAGAAACTTCGGTACAATTTAGCGAAGGGGGGAGCCTTCCCCCTTCCTAACGCCTTCTACAAATTTTCCCCGTTTGATTCAATCACATCTTTGTACCAATATGCAGAATCTTTTAGAGTGCGTTTTTGTGTTTTGTAATCAACGTGAACAATTCCAAAGCGTGGGTTGTAGCCTTTTGCCCATTCAAAATTGTCCATGAATGACCATTGAAAATATCCGTCAACTTCGCAACCTTCGTCAGCTGCTTTTTTTAGGCCTTTTAAGTAGCGGTGCAAAAAGTCAATTCTGTTTGGATCGTGAACTTTTCCGTCCAAACTTACCCAGTCATGAGCCGACATCCCGTTTTCTGTGATGATGATTGGCAATTTGTATCGTCCGTAATTTAATTTTACTCCCCATTCCAACGCTTGTGGATAAATATCCCAATTTAATTCTGTGTGTGCTGTTCCAAACGGACGAACGTAATCCCCTTGGTACGACGCTTCGTAAATGTTTAATCCAATAAAATCAATTTTTTCGTTGATTATTTTCATTTCTTCGTCTGTAAATGCAGGGAACATATCCCCAGCTTCTTGAATCAATTTTTCGCCGTATTTTCCAAAAACAATTGGGTCAAGCCAATAATCTGTAGACCAGAAAAATCCTCCTAAGCCCCCTGCAAAATATGATTTTTCTGCATCTTTTATATCTGCTTCTGTAATTGGAATTTTTGGTTGAGTTGCAAGTGTAATTCCAATTTTTGCATCAGAAACTACTGAACGAATTGCTCTAACTGCTTTTCCGTGGGCAAGGTGAATGTTGTGTCCTATGTAAAGCAAATCTTTATCGCCAAGTTTTATTCCTGGTGCGTGAACTCCTTGTGAATATCCGCAGCCCATAAAAACAGAAGGTTCATTAAATGTAATATAGTTTTTTACGCGGTCGCCAAAATTTTCTGCAATTACGTTTGCGTAAGCTTCAAACCAATTAACAGAATCTTTATTCAACCATCCACCTTTAAGATACAATGCATAAGGCAAATCCCAGTGATATAGTGTAATAAATGGTGTGATGTTATATTTTAGTAATTCATCAATCAAATTATTGTAAAAATCAATTCCTTTTTGATTTACAGTTCCAATTCCTTCTGGGAAAATTCTTGCCCAAGAAATGGAAAATCTATAGGCTTTTAATCCACATTCTGCCATCAATTTTACATCTTCTTTGTATTTGTGATAGTGATCGCAAGCAATGTCTCCTGTTGATTTATCTTCGATTTTTCCTGGTTGATGTGTAAATTCATCCCAAATGTTTGAACCTTTTCCATCTTCATTCCAAGCACCTTCAATTTGATAAGAAGCTGTTGCAGCTCCCCACATAAATCCCTTTTTAAAACCCATAGTTTCTTCCTTGCAAAATGTTTTTTATCATATTTTTAGCATATATAAAGTTATGCCTTATAAATGATTATAGTCTAAAAATTAAAAGTGATATGAAAGAAAATATACTAAAATAGAATAAAAGAATGTTTTTAAATTATTTAAATTTGCTTTAATCAAAAAAAATTGACATCCTCGTGCCTCGACACGAGGATCTTTCTCTACAATTTAACTTTTCTTTCATTTTATTCACATTTTATAAAATAATGATGGTAATAACTTTCATTATATGCGATAATTAATGAAATCATTTCTAAACTGGAGATTGTTATATGTCTGATTTTACTAAAGAAAATATTTCTGATTTGTTATTTCAAAATGTTGATTCAATTGTTATTGTAGATGCTCAAAAAGGAAGTTATCAGGCGGTAAAAAGGACTGGGTTATTTGAAAAAATAATCCAAGATACAGGAAGCTATAATGATCTTTTAAAAAGATTGTGGTTTAATATTAACAATAGTTCAAACCAAATTTCTATGGATTATCAAGTTTTTGTTCCAATGCTTGGGAAATTCAGTGGAAAATATTCAAATAAAATCAACTTTCTTTACGAAGATGTAATTCACTGTGTTCAAATTGCAATTTATCCTTTAGATACTCAAAATACACAATATTTATTTTTGCTTGATGAACTAGATAACAGTGAATATATTCGTGATTTCGCGGCAAATAATAAAGTTGATACAATAAAAAATTCTTATCTTTTTTCAATGTATGTTGATTTAATAAAAGATACAACTCACGGTATTAATGTTACAGAAATTTCAAATGATTCAATGAATTATGCTGTTTCTTATTCTACTTGGCGTCATACAATTGTAAATATGATTGAACCTGATGATCAAAGTTTATTTTTAAAACGTACAAGTCCAGAATATCTTAAAGCAAATCTTTTACCAGGAAAAACAACTTCTTTTGATTGTCAAATGAAGAATCTTGCAGGGGATTATATTTGGGTTAAATTGATTTTTAGCAGATCAAATACTACAAATGAAGATGATTTTAGATTTGTTTATATGGTGCAAAATATTCATGAAGAATCAATGGAACTTTTTGAAACATTAAAAAAATATGAAAATCTTGCTTCAAAAGATACATTAACAAATATTTTTAATCATGGAAGAATTGAAACAGAAATTGTAAATGCAATTGAGTCATTAAAAATTACAGATTCACCAATTTCTATTATGATGTTTGATATTGACTATTTTAAAAAAGTAAATGATGTGTATGGACATTCTGTTGGTGATAACGTGCTAAAACAATTTGTAAAAATTATTTGTGATTTCTTTGAACCTTACAATACAAAAATTGGACGATGGGGTGGCGAAGAATTTGTTTGTGTATGTTATGACAATACTTTTGATAACGTAAAAAAATTAGCTGAAGAAGTAAGAAAAAAAATAGAATCAGAAAGTTTTGATTCAGTTGTAAAAGTTACATGTAGTATTGGGCTTACAGAACTTCAACCTAATGACACACCATTAGTTGCTTTTAATCGTGTTGATAGTGCAATGTATCAAGCAAAAAATAATGGTAGAAATCAGGTTGTAATAAAATAATTGAATTATTTTAGTTTGTACGCAGCAATATAATCTACATACATCTTGGCTGGGAGTAGAGATTCGTCAATTGGACCTCCCCATGTTCCGAATTCTGCTGTAATTTTGATGTATGTAGGAACTGTATTTGTTCCGCCGTAATCATTTCCGTCTGCATCCCAAATTAATTCTTCATCAAGATACAATTTGTAGCCTTTTGAATCCCAAACAAAAACGCATTCATGCCATTGGTTAAAAAACTCGTCATTTATAAAATATTTACTGCCATTTGATTTGTGGCTATCTCCGTATCCGTCCCAGTGTACAGCAGAATTTATGTATTGTTTTTTTCCTTCTTCCTGCCACGGATCATTTGCTAAAATTTCAATGATGTCAATTTCTGCACCGTTTGTAGCACCTTTTCCAATTCTTCCTTGTTCATCGCACATCAACCAAATTGCGTACCATAATCCCGAAGATTTTTCTGCTTTAAAACGGAATTTGTATAATCCTTCTGCTTGTTTAAATTTATTTTTTGTTCTAACGGCACCGCTATAAAGTGAATTTCCTTGTTTTTTGCATTCAATTACAAGATTCCCGTCTTCTAAATATGAACAATCATTTTTCCAATAGCCACCAACATCTTGGCGTTGCCATTCAGGACATTTTTCCCATTTTTTTGTATTTAATTTTGTTCCAGAAAAATCATCATAAAATGTCTGAACATAATTTTTTTCCATAAATTGCATTTCTTCACCGTATGTTTTTTGTCCCGAATTAGAAGATGATGCACAACATACAAAAGAAAAAATCAAAACTAAAGTTGGAATAAGAACAATTAAAAATTTGTTAATCATTTTAACTATTTTCCATATCCTTCATAATTTTTTTTGCTTCAGAAACCAAATAAAAGGAACCTGTAATTAACAAAATTTCGTCTTTCTGTTTTGTTTCTTCAAGGGCTTGTTTAATAATTTTTTTGTAATCAATATCAGAAGTAAAATCTAGCTTTGCATTTTTAAATGCTTCAATTCCTGCTAGCAAATCTGATTGTTTTTGACTTCCCGGAATTGTTAAATAAATCTTGTTAAATTTATTTTTGAATAACAAAGAAATATCTTTTATATCTTTGTCGGCAGCACATGCAAACAAAAGATTTACAGTTTTTTCTGGGTAAAGAGCGTCCAAAGTTTCTAATGTTAATTTTATGCTGTTGTAAGTGTGGGCTCCATCAAAAATTACTGAATCACAAATTTCAAATCTTCCTGGAAGTTTTGCTTTTGCAAGGCCTGTTTCAATAACACTTTCGTCCATATTTGGAAACAATTTTTTTATTGCAACGGCAGCCATTGCCGCATTTTCTGCGTGTTTTGAACCAAGCAAACTAAGATTTGTTTTAATTTGTCTGTCAAAAATTGGACTTTCAAGCAAAATAGACATTGATTTTGAATTTGAATCAAATGAGTAATCAATTTTATTTACAAGTTCATCAATAAAATAGCAAGGAGCGTAATTTTCTTTTGCCTTTTCTTTAAAAACATTTTTTACACTTTCTGATTGCTGTTTTGCCACAATTACAGGTGTACATTTTTTTATTATTCCTGCTTTTTCTGCAGCAACTTTTTCTATTGTGTCGCCTAAAAATTCTGAATGTTCCAATTCAATTGGTGTAATACAACAAAGTTTTGGACGTAAAATATTTGTAGCATCCAAACGGCCGCCCAACCCAACTTCATAAACCGCCCAATCCACTTGCGCATTTTTAAAACATAAAAAAGCATAAAGTGTAACAAGTTCAAACCAAGTTAAAGGACGTTGTGCTGGCAATTCTTCTGGAATAATAGATTCAATTTTTGGAACTAATTGCTTTACAGTTTGTTCGTAAATTTCTTCAGGCAAAAAAGAATCTGGAAAAGTAATTCTTTCTCTAAAATCTAAAATGTGTGGAGAACTATAAACTCCAGTTTTATAACCTGCTTCTTGAAGAATGCTTGCAATCATTCTAGAAACAGAACCTTTTCCCTTTGAGCCTGCAACGTGAAAATTAGGGGCAAAATCTTGTGGATTATCAAATCTTTTGCACAAAAAATCAATTGTGTCTAACCAAAAAATATTTTTTTGTGGTCTTTTTTCAAAATTGAGATAATCGTCTAACCAACTGATAAAAACTTCTACCGCATTCATATCTTACTAATTATAATACTAAAATTGGAAATAGCAATCAATAAAAATTAATTTACCACATTTTGTGGATTATGATTTATCCAGGCTTTTAGATTTTCGTAGGCAATTCCTTGTAAACGTTTTCTAGTTTCAAGTGGTGCCCATGCAATATGAGGTGTTATTATGCAGTTTTTTATTCCTAGCAAAGGAGAGTTTTTGCTCATTGGTTCTTCTGTAACAACATCTGCTGCATATCCTGCAATTTGATTTTCTTTTAATGCTTTTGCTAAATCTTCTTCTACAACAAATCCGCCTCGAGCGGTGTTAATTAAATATGCTGATTTTTTCATTAATGATAAAGAATCTTTATTTATGATATTTTTTGTTTTTTCTGTTAATGGAGCATGCAAACTTAAAAAATCTGATTGCTTTAAAAGTTCTTCAAAAGAAACTAGGGGAGGCATATTTTCTTTTGGTGTTCTTGTGTTGCAAATTACATTCATTCCAAATGCTTTTGCTATTTCTGCAACTTTTGAACCAATATTTCCGTATCCAAAAATTCCAAGAGTTTTTCCTGCCAATTCAAGTAATGGAAGTTTCCAATATGTAAAATCTGGACAGTTTATCCAATCTTTGTTTTGAACAGATTCATTGTGAACGCTTACATGATTTGTAAAATGCAAAATAAATGAAAAAACATGTTGAGCAACTGCATTTGTACTATATGATGGAATATTTGTTACGATTATATTTCTTTGACGAGCGGCTTCAATATCAACAACGTTGTACCCAGTTGCTAAAACTCCAATATATTTTAGGTTAGGGCATTGTGAAAGAATTTCGTCTGTAATTGGCACTTTATTTAAAAAGATTGCATCTGAATCGCCAATTCTTTGAGTAATTTGATTTTCTGTAGTTCTAGGATACACTGTAATCTGGGCAAGTTCTTTGAACATATCCCAAGAAACATCCCCAGGATTTACAGCGTATCCATCAAGTATTGTTAGTTTCATTTATCCTAAAACATCAACTCCAGCACCTTGAATTGCTGCGTTAATTGCATCTTCAATTCCAGCTGTGCCTTCATCAAAATCAACCAATACCTGGGCTTTGTCAACATTTGCAGTTACACTTGTAACTCCAGCAACTGCTGAAACAGCGTTTTGAACGTTTCCTGCAGTTCCTTCATCAAACATCCCAACTACATAAATCTTCTTTTGCATTTTTTACTCCTAAGAAATGCGATTTATAATTGTGATTATCTGAACTTTTATTAGTTTCAAAATTAATTGCCAACAATTGCCACAGATAATCTCTTTTTTAAATATGCCTGCCTTTTACTAATAAACTCTCAATTTATTACTCCAAAGTTTCTTTTGAAAGAAGCTTTAAGTTTCCATTTTTATCAGTAACAACAATACCAGATTCTGTTACTGTAATTGGTGTTGATTGTTTTACATTAACTTTTGATTTTAATTTCAAAGCCAATGTTTCATCATATTTTCCAACAACCCAATCATCATCATAATTAATTATACAATAATATTCATTACCATCATTTACCAAAACAGAAGTATCAGATACAGTTTCTTCACTTTCTGCAAAGATTTCCATAGTTTCAATATCAATTAAAACTAATTTGATTGTTCCGTTTCCTTCGTTTTCACCAGCAATTGCAATATATGCATCTGGAGTTTTGTAAATTGTTCTGTTTCTAATTACTGTAACTGGTGAAGATTTAATAACTTCTCCAGTTTCTGAATTAAATTTTACTAATTTAGAAAGAATATTTGCTTCGTCTGTTAAAACAATTCCGTATGATGATGGAGTTGAAGCTTCTTTTATTTCGTTATTTTGAACAATTTGTTGATCTTTTGCAATATCTTTTCTTTCTGTTTGTGCTTCAGTTTGTTTTTTATCTGCACGTTCTTGTTCAGTTTTTGCTTCTTCCTTAGCTTCTTCTGTTTTTTCTTCTTGAGCAGCTTCTGCTTCTTGTTGTTCTTCTAAAGCTTCTTGTTTTTCTTCTGCTTCTTGTTCTGCAGCTTCAGCTTCTTCTTGTTTTTCTTCTGCTACTTTTTGAAGTTCTTCATCTTCAGGATTTGCTTCTGCTTCTTTTTTTGCTTCTTCGGCTTCTGCTTTAGCTTGTTCAGATTTCTTTTCTGCTTCTTTTGCTTCTGCTTTAGCTTCTTCTGTTTTTTGTTTTTCTTCTTTTAATTTTTTCTGTTCTTCAACCGCTTTTTTCTGAGCAGCATTTGCTTTTTCTTGAGATTCTTCAGCTTCACGTTCTTTAATATCTACCATTTCTTTGCGACTTTCAATGTTTTTGTCATCATCTTCTTTCATAGATTCAACAACTTTTTTGTCGCTAATTACAGATGTTTCAATAGTAGAAAGTCCGCCGTTTTTTACATCATACAATGGAATAACAATTTCTGATGCTCCTGGCCAATCTTTATAATTTACAGAAAGACCACAATTATTTGATGAAAGATTTTTTACAACAACGTCTTTATATTTGTTTTTGAATGAATCTAAATCACCTCTGTAAACAGCATTGTAAACTGTAATAAATACTGCAAGTGTATCTGCGTCGGCTTCGGAATAATCATAAGCCGAAACTAAATATGCACTGATTATGCGTCTTAAGTTTGTAATGTGGTCTACATTTGCGTCTTTATTTATAAAAATAATGTCTGCATCAAATTTTCCAGTTTCATTTTCATCAATTGCGTGAATTACCGTGTATTTGTTTCCAAGATTTGCAGTTTTTGATGTATCTCTGTTTGGCGCAATTTCTTTACCAAGGGAATTACCAATTCCTTTGATTGCTTCCACAGAATCAATTATTTTGTGTGGTCCTGTGTAACTAATGAATTCTATTGTAGTAGATTTTGTTGATTGAAGTTCTGTTTTATCTACTTCCAAAGCAAAGATATTTGTTGAAATCAATAATGATACTAAAAATACTGATAAAATTTTCTTCATATATATCACCTTATTTAGAAAATCAATTACGCAGATTTTATTACACGCAATCTTTAAAAGTATATCATATTCTTAAATTGTTTTAAAACCTTTTTTTCTAAATATATTGTAAAAATCAATTTATTTTTTGAAGTTACCTATCTTATTTGCCACTAAGTTTAGTCATTGTTTCTCTAGCGTAATCACGAATATCTTTTGAATAGTTTGGGTACATGTAGTTAGTTAAAATGTTTTTTCCGTATAATAAAAA
>JAGARY010000495.1 GCA_017622055.1 Treponema sp.
CGAGGATAAATTAAACTGTCATTGTCGGGCTTGCCCCGACAATCTTCTAGCTACATTTTTTCCATTAAATCATCAATAAGTTTGCAAAGAGAATCTGCCAATAGAATATCTTCCAAATTTCTTGATAATTTTCGGATGTTTTGGAAAACTTCTTTTATTTCTTCCTGAGTCATTTTTTCTGCGCCACTAGAATTTTGCACAGAATTTTCATATTCAATGTAGCCAGATTCAAAAAGCAATGAAATTGTTTTACATAATCCAGGTTTTCCAGAAATTCTAGAAATGATGTATTCAACTTGAACTCTAAGTTTATCTAAATCGATTGCAGTTTGCACGTCATTTGGTAAAAATTCAATAAGGGCTTTTAGTTTTTTGAACATACTCAATTCAGATTTATAAACTTGAGAAATAAAGTCATCACTTAGCATTTCTTCAACTTTGTGGAATAAAACTTGAATTTCTGTAGTTGGAGATTCTTCAACTTCGTCATCTTCCCAATCATTTTCACCATTTGTAAGAATATCGAGGGTAGAATCAAAGTTTTCTGTATCATCTTCAATCAACGAATCTGTTGAATCAAATTCAGGTTCTTCTGTTTCAGTTTCTTCTTCAATAAATGAATCTACAGTATCAAAATCAGAGACTTCTTCTGGTTCACTTTCTGCATCACCAGAAACAAATGAGTCTACTGTGTCAAAATCTGATTCTTCTGTTTCATCAACTTCTGTTTCTACAAGAGAATCTGCTGTATCAAAGTCAGAATCATCATCAGAAACTGTTTCTTCTTCAACAAATGAATCTACAGTATCAAAATCAGTGCTTTGTTCTGGTTCATTTTCTGCTTCCACAAAAGAATCTACCGTATCAAAAGAAACTTCATCATCATTCTTTGGTTCAGTTTTTTCTTGGCTAGAAATTGATTCAATAATTGCTTTTTCTTTATCAGACAATTGCAACAAAATATCAGCTAAAATTGTGTCTACAGTTGGAAATTCATATTCGCCAACAAGAATTTCATAAATAAAGTTTTTGAAATCGTTAGATTTTTCGTCTTTTTCAAAATCATTTTCGTCAATATCGGGAACAATGTTATCATTTACTAAATAGAACATCTGTTGTGAAGAAATATTCTCATCTTCTGTTTCAATTTCGTTCATTGTAATAAAATCAGAATCGTTTAATTCTTCCAATTCTTCAACAGCATCATCAAAACTATCTAATAAATCAATATCTTCAGGGTCTTCAGTAATTTCAAGTTCCTCAGAATCTTCTAGTTCATTTTTCAAATCTAAGTCATTTGCCACATCTAACACAGCAGTTTCTTCCGCCAATTGATTTTCCATTTTTTGTTCAATCAGTTCTTGTTGCAATTGCTCTGTTTTTATTTGTTGCATAACTAGTTCTTCTTGCATTTCTTCAGTTTCCTGTTGTTTTTCTTCTAATGCTTTTTGTAACATCATGATTTTTTCTTGTTCTTCAGACATTTGAACAACCATTCGTTGTGTATTTAAAGCAGTTTCCATTGCAGCATTTGCAGAATTGATTATTGATTCTTGCAGTTTTTCTTGAAGAGATTCCGAAATTGTATTTTGCTTTTGCAAATCTTCTTGTTCAACATCTTGCACTACTTCTTGTTCAGATTTTTCTTCTGTAATTTCTTCCAAATTTTCAGAATCTGACAAATACGTCCGGTCAAGGGACACTTCGTTCAAGCCCTTGACTCGGCCGTTTTTAGGATTTGTAATAAACCCTAAATCATCAAGACTTTCAAGACTTTCGGCTTCAAAATCTTCAAAATCGTCAGTTTCATCTTCATTCAAAGACGCATCATCTTCAATTGGTAAACTCATTGAAGTTTCATCTCCAATTTCTGGCAACAAATCTTGCAAAGAATCGAATCCATCATCAAGTTCTTCTAAACCAACAGGTTCTTCTGAAACTTCATCATTTTTCTGCAAATCTTCTGGATTAGTTATATAATCCTCATTCATTTTATCAGATTCCAAAGAATCTTCAAATTCATCACTTAAATTATCCCAAAAATGTTCTTCTGAATTTACATGAGGATTATCTTTTTCGTTTTGGCCCAATAAATCAAAATCAAATTTTTCTTCTGGTTCTGATTTTTGTTCTTGTTCATTTTGAGATTCTTCGTTTTTATCGTCTTCCGAAAAAGTAGGAATTTCATCCATTTTTTTGATAATTCGTTTTTTCATTAACTCAGAGATTTGTCTGTCTGCAAGCACATTGTCTTTTAATAATTCAAGACCTTTTGTATAGGAAACAATTGCATTGTCATAATCTCCGGAACTTGCGTAAACTTTTCCTAAAGCGTTATAACCCGCTGGATCATCTTCAAAATTTTGAATATAAGTTTTGGCAAATGATTCCGCTTTTGATTTATTTCCAATTTGAGAATATCTTTTTGCAGTAGAAAGCAAATATTGTTTGTATGATTTGTCTACCTGCTTAATTTTTTCGTGATAATAATTTGTACTTTCATCATCATCCATACAAGCATAATATTGACCATATAAATCCAAAACCTGAACATCATATTCATTATCTTTGTAAAGTGTATCAATTTTTCTAAATGCTTCATCATAATCTTTTGCAGAAAGCAATGTTCCCGCATATTGTTTTAGCAAATCTAGATTTTCTGGTTCCATATTTAAAGCTTCTTCAAGAGTATCTAAAGCTTCTTGATTTTTTTCACCTTTTTCCAAAGCCTCTGCAAATCCAGACAAAATTGCAACATCTTTTGGATTTATATCTTTTGCTTTCTTAAAAGTTTTTTCGGCAGAGTCAAAATCAAACTGAGTTAAGAATATTTTTCCAAGAATACAAAGCATATTTGCATCGTTTGGATATAGTCTTAAAGAACGTTGAACAATATTCTGAGCTTCTTTAGTTTTATTACAAGTTAATAAAAGATTACTAAAATCACGAATTGCATCATTCCAAACAGGTTTTGTTTTTAGAGCAGTTTCATAACTTCTAATGGCATCTGGATATTGTTCCAAAGATTCAAAACAATGAGCAATATTATAATTTAAAATTGGATGATTTTGGTCAATTTGTAATCCATGCTTAAAGATTTCAATTGCTTTTTGAAAATCACCTTTTGCAGAATAAATTGATCCCAAGTGATTATATGCCAAAACATCATTTGCATTTTCATCTATTACATTTTCAAAACATTCAATAGCTTCGTCATAAAGTCCCATTTCGCGGTATGTAAAACCTAAAGTATAATAAACATTTGCAACATCTTTATTTTCATTTAATGCACGTTGTAAAATTTCTATTGATTCATCATAGCGTTTTAATCTTCTATAAATTGCACCAATTCCATTCATGGCAGAAACAGAGTGAGGAAATAATTCAATAATTCGTTGATAGTATGGCAGTGCTTTTTCATCTTCATTTGACTTTACATAAATACTTCCGATTGTAGACAAATATTCAAGATTATCAGGTTCATTTCTAAGTAATTCTTTATACAATCGTGTTGCAGTTTGAAAATCTCTTGAAAGTTCTGCATTTTGTGCTTTTGTTAATAATAAATTTTTATCCATACGCTTTCCTCAATTATACCATGAATAATAAAAAAATGTTATTCTATATTATTTTAATCTTTCTAAAGGACGTGCATAAACCTCTTTAGAAAAATTTCCTATTACTCTGTCATCATATTCTGACCAAGCCGCAATTGCAAAGTAATAGATTTTACCATTTTGTAATCCAGTTAATGTATACGAAGTTGTGTTTCCAACGTTGATTGGAGACTCCCCTTCTAATGCAACTCTTCCCAAATATTCTCCAGGTCTAGTTCCATAATACAAATAATATCCGCCAACTGTGTCATCTACAGAATAACTCCAACTAACAGTAACTTTTTCGTTTCCAGCCACCGCTTTTACAGAAAAAGGAGGAAGCGGCAAAGGCAATTCTGTATAATCAATTGTAAGTTCTGTAATTGATGGCGTGTGATTTCCACCACCGTCTGCAAAAAGTTCTACAGCAACTTGACAATACAATCCTTTTACATCTTTTAATTCTTCACCATTTTCAACAGGCTTCCATTCAGGATATTCATCTGTCCAACCATAAAAGTTATCTCCCGACCGAACATAAAGACAAATTTCTGTTTGAGGAGGAATGTCTGTAATTGCTTCAATTTTGTTGATTTTTGAACCAGTTGAAAGCATAAGCGGCATTGTTTCAAATCTTGCACCAGTTGGAACATACATTGTATGACCAAGTTTTCCCGCATTTTCTGCCGACTGAAAATCTGGAGCAGAATAAGGACGACGCAAAATTCTAATATCATCAATCAAACCTGTATATTCTTTACAAAAATGAACTTCAGAAGGTGTTCCCAAAAAAACTAAAAAAGTTTGACCATCTTCTGTGCCAGTGGATGTAATGTAAACTAAATCTTCTGTAATTCCATTTACCAAATATTCCAAAATTCCAGATTCACAATCATAAGACAAAGAATGATAACTCCATTGGTCTGGAACAATATTTGTAGAACCCTTTAGCACAATATCATTTATGTTTTTTGGATTTGAAATTTGGTCCATATAAATGTCAAAAAGATTTGTTAAATTCCATTCAATATGACCATCTTTAAAACTTGCATCTATCATTTGGTAAACAAGTCTATCATCAACAGTTTTAGAAGTTTCCCAAGTAAAAATATTTTCACCATTTTCAGAAATTGAAGGACAAAGCCAAAATTCAATTGCAAAAGAGCCCATTAATCCTTCTGAACCAAAGAAAGTTCCAGGTTTTCCTTTTATGCTCAAACTTCCTAAATTACGACTTAAACCAGCTTGCTTTTCAAACTTTGTATTTGTTGATAATTGCAGACTGTTTTTTACTATGTAATAATCACCTTCAACAAGTGGATGATTTTTATTTTCAAAATCAATAAGTAAATCAGAATAATCATCAAAATTAAAAGAATTTGGAGCAATTTCTATACTATCATAACCAAATCTTCCTTTACCTTTGATTGTATTTTCCTGATATTTTAAATCTGGCCAACCAGCTTTACCACCAAGTTTAATTTCTTTTGCAAAAATTAAATCTGTTGATAAAATAATATAAAGAGAAAAGAATACTACAAAAAATACTGACTTTTTGGTACAATTTTTATTCATAAAATGACAAATAAAACTACCCGTGAAATACTTCACGAAACAGCTCTAAAAGCTCCTCATTCAAGTGGTGTTTACCTTTGGCGTAATTCCGAAGGCACCGTTATTTACGTTGGAAAAGCAAAAAATCTAAAAAATAGATTGTCTTCATATTTTTCTGGCAAAAAAGATATAAAAACAAAATTGCTAATTTCAAACGCATTTTCTATTGAATACATCACAACAACAAACGAATACGAAGCGTTGTTATTGGAAAACAACTTAATTAAAAAATATAATCCCCGCTACAACATTTGTTTAAAAGACGGAAAATCATACCCTGTTTTAAGAATTACAAACGAAGAATTCCCAAAACTGTTTAAAACAAGACGAGTTTTAAAAGATGGTTCAACTTATTACGGCCCATTTCCAGATGTTTCGGCATTAGACAATTTTATTGAATCAATTTTTAAACTTTATCCTATTCGACATTGCAGAACATTGCGAAAGCGTGACACACCATGCCTCTACTATCATATGAAACAATGCAAAGCCCCATGTTGTAACAAAATTTCAAAACAGTCCTACAATGATTTAATCGGAGAAATAAAAGCTCTACTTGAGGGAAAAGATAAAGATTCTGTTTTAAAACTAACCGAAGAAATGAAAAAAGCTGCCAGTGAACTGAACTTTGAAAAAGCAGCAAGATTGCGAGATGGAATAAAAGCATTATCTGTTTTACAAAAACAAAATATAGTAGAAACTTTTGATTCAGAAGATAAAGATTACATTTCTTACTTTAGCGAAGGTGAACTTGTAAGTTTTACAGTTTTAAAAATCAGACAAGGAAAACTTCTTGGGCGAGAAAATTACAGAGCAGAAAGTCTTAATGATGACAATGATTTGATTGGAGAATTTTTGGCTTGCTACTACGAAAATAAAAATCAAATTCCACCAAGCATTTTTATTCCAAAAACAAAACAGTTTATTCACATTGCAAAATGGCTCAAAGACGAAATGGAAAGCGATTCAAAATTGATAATTGTTTTGCCTTCCGAAAAAAATCTTTTTGAAAATGTGGAAGATGAGGAAGAAAAAGAGCTTCTTTCTAAAGTTGAACTTTCTACATTGCCTCGTGATGTGGCTGCAATTCAGATGGCGTTTCAAAATGCAAAAGAAGATATTGTCCGCCGAGTTAGAGAACGAGGTGATATGCCAGCAATGGAAGAACTTAAAAATCGCTTTGATTTACCAACTTTACCAATTCGCATTGAAGGATTTGATATTGCCCACATTGGCGGAAAATTCCCAGTTGCTTCAATGATAAGTTTTTACAATGGGAATCCGGACAAAAAGAATTACCGCTATTTTAGGTTAAAAACTACAGATGGAATTATTGACGATTTTGCCAGCATGAGAGAAGCTGTTACTCGCCGCTACACAAAACTGTTAAACGAACAAGAAGATTTGCCAGATTTGATTTTGATTGACGGTGGAATTGGACAAGTAAACGCTGCGGAAGGAATTTTACAAGCATTAGATTTAGATATTCCCGTAATTGGCCTTGCAGAAAAAAATGAAGAAATATATTTGCCAGGAAACAGCACTCCAATTGTTTTGCCCCGCAGAAGTGATGCTTTGCGACTTTTGCAACGAGTGCGAGATGAAACCCACCGATTTGCCACAAGCAAGAACCAGCAACTTCGCACAAAAGAAAACGTTTCTTCTCCATTTTTGCTGTTGCCTGGTGTTGGTCAAAAACGTGCCCACGCGCTCCAACTTGCATTTGGAAGTTTGGAAGGATTGGTT
Source organism: Treponema sp. (assembly GCA_017622055.1). GTDB lineage: Bacteria > Spirochaetota > Spirochaetia > Treponematales > Treponemataceae > Treponema_D. The sequence continues at coordinate 6,957 of JAGARY010000495.1, forward strand.
GGTGAGGATTCAGCTGTAAACATTGGTGATGGAAGAAACAATGGTAGTGGAACGTGCATTGGTGGGGAGGCTGGCGCAGAAAACAGC
>JAGARY010000496.1 GCA_017622055.1 Treponema sp.
ATATTTTAAAATCAGAATTCTAAAATCTGAATTCTGATTTTTTTCCTATCTTTGATTCAATTTTGAAAGTGAAATTAAACCAGGTTCTTTTTTAGGATTTTCAATTTCCATAAATTGTTTGAGCAAATCTTTTTGTTTTGAGTTAAGTTTTGTTGGAACTTCAACTTGAACTTGAATGTAAAGATCGCCTTTCTTTGAAGAATTTGTATACGGAACACCTTCATTTTTTACTCTTAAAAGTTTTCCGTGTTGAGTTCCTTCTGGCACTTTTATGTCTATTTTCTTTCCGTCAAGACCTGTAACTGTCACTTCGCAGCCTAATACAGCTTGGCTCATTGAAATTGGAACAGCACAGTATAAATCGTAGCCATCACGTTCAAAATATTGATGATTTTCTACGTGGATTACAATTACTAAATCTCCTGCTGGTCCGCCGTTTTCTCCTGCGTCACCTTGCCCAGAAATTACAATGCGTTTTCCGTTGTCTGTTCCAGCTGGAATTTTTAATGACATAGATTTATTTTTTTCTTGAATTCCAGTTCCTCTACAGTAAGCACAAGGTTTATCAATAGAAGTTCCTTTTCCTCTACAAGTTGGACATGTTTGTTGAATTGTAAAGAATCCGTTGCCTTGACGAACTTGACCAGCACCGTGACAAGTTGGACAAGTTTTTTTAGAAGCTCCAGCTGCTGCACCGCTTCCGTGACATTGTTCACAAGCTTCGTTGTGTTTAAAACGAATTGTTGCTGTTGTTCCGTAAACAGCGTCTTTAAATTGAATATTTAAATCGTAGCGTAAACTTGAACCACTTGAAGGACCACCTCTTGAACGTGAAGAACCTCCAGAAAATCCTCCACCAAAAATGCTGTCGAAAATATCTGAAAATCCGCCACCAGCTCCACCAAAAAGGTCGCTAAAATCATGGAAAGCGTGAGAATACTGAGCACCACCTCCTTGATCCATTCCATCTACACCTGCAAAACCATATTGATCGTACAAAGGACGTTTTTTTTCATCTGAAAGAACTTCGTAAGCTTCTGTAGCTTCTTTAAATTTATCTTCAGCTTCTTTATCTCCAGGATTTCTGTCTGGGTGATATTTTACAGCTAATTTTCTGTATGCTTTTTTAATTGCTTCTTGATCTGCTGATTTTTCAACGCCTAATACTTCGTAATAATCTCGTTTTGCCATTTTAATTTACCTTAATTTAAAACAATTTAAAGTTAATATATCAAAAAAAGAACCCTTTCGCAATGGAAAACTAAAAAATAGATTTCTCAAAAGAAAGGGCTTGTTTTGGGATAACTATTTATTTTTTTTATTAGTTATCGTCTTTAATTTCGTAGTCTACATCGTCTGCTGAACCTTTATTAAAGCTTGAAGCTTTGCTTTGTTCATCAGCTGATGCATTTTCTGAAGCAGCGGCTGCATCACCTTCTGGTTGTGCACCTTGTGCTCCTGCTCCTTGCTGTTTATAAAGTTCTTCTGCAATTTTGTAAGAAGATTGTTTTAATTCTTCTGTTTTTGCTTTGATTTCTTCTGTGTTATCACTTTGCATTGCTTGTTTCAAAGCTGCAATTGCATCTTCAACTTTTTGTTTTTCTGCACCGTCAATTTTGTCGCCTAAATCTTTAATTGATTTTTCTGTAGCGTAAATTAAACTGTCAGCTTCGTTTCTTGCGTCAACACCTTCGCGTTTTGCTTTATCTGCAGCAGCATTTGCTTCTGCATCTTTTACCATCTTGTTGATTTCGTCTTCGCTTAAACCAGAAGATGATGTAATTTGAATGTGTTGTTCTTTTCCTGTTCCTAAGTCTTTTGCAGAAACGTGAACAATACCGTTAGCGTCAATGTCGAATGTAACTTCAATTTGAGGAACACCACGTGGAGCAGCTGGAATACCAACTAAATCAAAACGTCCCAAAGTTCTGTTTTGGTCAGCCATTTCACGTTCACCTTGTAATACGTGAATAGAAACTGCTGTTTGACCATCTGCAGCTGTAGAGAAGATTTGACTCTTCTTTGAAGGAATTGTTGTGTTGCGTGGAATAAGTTTTGTGAATACACCACCCATTGTTTCAATTCCAAGAGAAAGTGGAGTAACGTCAAGAAGAAGAATGTCTTGTTTAACGTCTTTGTTTAAGATACCACCTTGAATTGCTGCACCAATAGAAACAGCTTCGTCTGGGTTTACAGAACGACTTCCTTCTTTTCCAAAAATTGCTTTTACAACTTCTTGAACTTTTGGCATACGTGAAGAACCACCAACTAACAAAACTTCATCAATTTTGTCTGCTGTAAGACCTGCGTCAGAAAGAGCTTTTCTACAAGGTTCTTTTGTTCTTTCATATAATTCGTCTGTCATTTGTTCAAATTGAGCACGAGTTAAGGTTTTTTGAAGGTGTTTTGGCCCTGTTGCATCAGCAGTAATATATGGAAGGTTGATATCTGTTGTTGTTTGATTTGAAAGTGCAATTTTTGCATTTTCAGCTGCTTCGCGTAAACGTTGCATAGCCATTGGATCATTACCAAGGTCAATACCTGTGTCTTTTTTGAATTCTGCAATGAGCCAGTCTGAAATTACGCGGTCCCAGTCATCACCACCAAGTTTTGTATCTCCGTTTGTAGAAAGAACTTCGAATACACCATCTGCCAATTGAAGAATTGAAATATCGAATGTACCACCACCAAGGTCGTAAACTGCAATTGTTCTTTCTTTTGATTGATCTTTGTTAAAACCAAATGCTAAAGCAGCTGCTGTTGGTTCGTTGATGATACGTTTTACATCAAGACCAGCAATTTTACCAGCATCTTTTGTAGCTTGGCGTTGAGAGTCGTTAAAGTAAGCAGGAACTGTAATAACAGCTTCTGTAACTTCTTGTCCAAGGTAATCTTCTGCAGTTTTTTTCATTTTTTGAAGAATAAAAGCAGAAATTTCTTGTGGAGAATATTGTTTTTTTGTTCCGTTTTCATCAACTTCTACACGAACATCTTGTCCATTATCAACTACTGTGTATGGAAGTTTTGCTGCTTCCCCTGTAAGTTCGCTAAATCTGTGTCCAATAAGACGTTTTACAGAGTAGATTGTGTTTTTTGGATTTGTTACCATTTGGTTTTTAGCAGGAGCACCAACAATTCTGTCTCCTTTAGAAGTGAATGCTACAATTGAAGGAGTTGTTCTTCCGCCTTCTGAGTTTTGGATAACAACTGGTTCACCGTTTTCCATTACAGAAACACAAGAGTTTGTAGTACCTAAGTCAATACCAATAATTTTTCCCATAATTCATACCTCTTTTTGCCTTTTAGCAAATATTTCCTTTAAATTAAAAACCTTTTTATTGTTTTGGAACATTCACCATTACTTTTGCATGGCGAATTACTTTTTGTTTTAATTTGTACCCTTTAAGATACACTTGTTTTAATGTTTCGGTTTTTGCGTTTTCATCTTCGCAGCGACCAATAGCTTCGTGTTCATCTGGATTAAATTCTTCTCCTTCAACACCGTAGCCTACAAGTCCGTATTTTTCTTCAAGCATTTTTACAAGACTTGTATTAATCATTTTAATTCCGTCTGCAATAGATTTTGGATCTGTTGCATCTTTTGCAGCGTCAATTGTTCTGTCAAAGTTGTCTAAGCTTTCTAGTAAATCTCCCAAAAGTGCTGCATTTGCGTAATCAAATGTTTCTTGCTTTTCTTTAAGCATTCTTTTTCTGTAGTTGTCAAAATCAGCAGCACGACGAAGTAATTGGTCTTTAAGATCTGCAACTTCGTTTTCTAATTCTGCAATTCTTTCTTCAGGTGTAACTTCTTTTTCTTCTGTAGATTCAGTTGTTGCTTCTTCTGAAGATTCTTTTTGACATTCACAAGATTCATTTGTTTGTGAAGCGTCGGCTTCGTTTTCTGTTAGAGTTTCTTTTTCTGTTTGTGACTCTGTAGTTTTGTTTTCCTCTGACATATTTTATCCTTTTATTTAAAGTAATAATTTTTACTATTACTCGTCAACAAATATTTCTCTATTTTTATAGAATAATAATGTTTTTAGAAAAAAAGTGTGTTATAGTAAAAAAATAAATCTAGTAATATGCGAAATGTTAGTATAATATAAAAAGAAAATATTGTTAATACAGTATAATGAAGAATTAAGAATGAAGAATTAAGAAAAATTTAAATATTACAATAGTAAATGCTATGCAATATAATGCTGTTTTGGTATTTTTGTGATGTTAAAAAAATCATAATTCTTAATTTATAATTCATAATTAAATTTGGGGTTTATATGATTAGTTCTATTAAAAACGGAAATGTTAAATTATTGCCAAGTATTTTTTTTGACAGAGCAAAACTAAATATAGATTATTTGCTTAGTCTTGATAACATTTGTTTGTTGCAAAATTATTATATTGAAGCTGGGATTATTATTCCAGGATTAACTTTTATTGGAAATCCTGAAAATGCAAAATTGCACTGGGGGTGGGAATCTACTAACTGCCAATTAAGAGGACACTTTTTGGGACATTGGCTTTCGGCAGCAGCAATGACAGTTTCTGTTTCAGATAATCCTCAGTTAAGAGGAAAAATTGATTTTATTATGGAAGAACTTGAAAGATGTCAAAAATATAATGGTGGAAAATGGCTTGCTCCAATTCCTGAAAAATATTTTACAATTATGGAAACTGGAAGATACATTTGGTCGCCACAGTACACAATGCATAAATTGATTTTAGGTTTGATTCACGTTTTTGTTTATGCAGGAAATAAAAAAGCCTTAACTTTGTTGAATAATTTGGCAGATTGGTATGTAAAATGGACAGATAAAGTTTTAAAAGGAGATCATCCTGATGTAATTTATAAAGGTGAACAGGGTGGTATGCTTGAAGTTTGGACAGATTTGTATGCAATTACAGGTAAAGCAAAATACCAAACTTTGATGGAACGCTATATAAATCCTTCTATTTTTAATGATTTACTTGCCGACAAAGATTGTTTAAGTGATACTCATCAAAACGCTAGCATTCCTTACATTCACGGGGCAGCACGTTTGTACGAAGTTACTGGTGATAAAAAATATTTTGATATTTTGGAAAAATTCTGGGAAATTGGTG
>JAGARY010000038.1 GCA_017622055.1 Treponema sp.
AGTAATCTCTGAAATGTTTTTTCAACAAGGTTTGATTTTACTCTATCCCCATAAGCACAGTATACAATTTCAGTGGGAGATGGCACCCCAACAGTTCTAATAAACATATTATTTTTCCAATAACAATGATGCCATACTAGATTGTTATACCAGTTATTTAGAGCCTGAATTAACTCTGTTCTTTCAAGGATGCGATACATTGCAATCGAAGCACGACCTTGACCTGGTGTTGCTTCTTTTACAACCATTATCATAATATTTTTAGAATTTTCTAAATTTCCATAATATCCTAAAAGACGATTATTCATCGCTCGAGCAAATTCTTCAGAAGTTGAATATACAATTGATTCTTCCTCAAGCTCGTCTTCGATTCCGTAATCAAAATCAGCACTACCATCTGTAATAGCAGGTAACTTGTCCCCTGCACGATTCCAAGAAACAAGAGAAAGACCATCTCCTATTGATACTCCTTGTCTCTTTAAAAGCCATCTTAATGCACTATGAGCTTTTTGGGATGTTTCAGAACTTATCTGACAAGCTTCTCTATCATTTGAAAAACGACCTCTAAAAGTATAATTTGAAGTATCATTCGAAGAAATAAGTTTTGCTTTATCACCGCCATTTCGAATTTTTGCAGGGTGGTAATTAGCAATCTTAACCTTTTCTCCATCAATATAATCAAAATCAATTTTACGAACTCGTTTTTCTATATCTTCTTTTTTATCAAACTTATTATTACAGTATTCGTCAAAATAATCGGAATTATAAAAATCAATCCAACTTTTATACGTTTCTTCATCTTTCCACAGTTCGGGATTAGAATCTCCTTTTATATACACTTCCCAGCGTATAAAATCTGATATATCGCTCTCTTTTATATTGGATATTTTCAAATCTTGAAGTAAGTTTCCTTTTTCAATATATTTGCATACAGATTTCACCTTAGAATTACCATAATCAGAATCACTCCAACTTTTTAATAAATTAAAATATTGAGAATGCTTTTCAGATGTTCCAGTAACATATTCTAATTTGTCACACAGAGGATAAGCATCAGCACCACTAGATCTAGATGAGCAAGATTCTGTACAAGGCATCAAAGTAACCTTATCTGATTTGTTATCGATTAGAGAAGCTTTTATGAACTCCCCATTCTCATCAATTGTTACTGTAACTGATGCATTATTTGAAATATGATAAATTGGTGTGGGTTTTTCATCAGAATTACGCTCAATTGTATTATCATATACTTGTGAAAGTTCATATAACCAACTCATATTTTCTCCTCCATATTTATCTTTGGATTATTTACACAATAATTCTTTATTTCTCGTCTTATAGAACATTCTTCGGGACGAGGAAAAACTATTACTCCATTTTCCATTTTTGGATGCCAAAATCTTGCAGTCAGTTTTTCTGTTTCTACTTCAGAAGGATAATCAAATCCATGAAACATCAACCCAAATGAGAATGAATCTTCATCATCATAAAAACTTTCACCTTCACCAAACTTACAAGGTTCAACATAACCTTGACATTCTCGAGCACCTAAGAAAATATCTCTTCGACCACCTTTTTCTAAAGAACGTCGAGCCATATCAAAATGTTTGTTTTCATTTCGGTCGTTCTCTAAATCAGAACGTTGCATATTCCATTCAAAATGAGCTTTTACCTGATATTCAACATCTCTAAGGTATGTGTAAACAGATAAATCATTACCACCATTGTAACAAAGAGGTTTTATATTTTTTGATTCTGTACTAATTTTGTTAATCAATCTAATTTTATCAATAATCCAAATAATCGTCGGTTTCCAATAAATACTTTGTGTAATTCCTTTTAAAGCCTCATAGGTAGGAATTAAATATGTACTTTTTTCACCACCAATTTTAGTAACTGGATCTGTAAAAAGTGCATACTTACCTGTTAATTTGAATTCAATGCTATTTTCTTTCAAAACATCCTCCTTAGATATTTTTATTGTAAAACAGAAATATTTATATGTCAATAATTATTTAATGATTATCTAGAAGTTATATTACTTGCAAAAATTAGGTTTTAAACCTAATTTTATGATAATCTAGTTTCAATTCACGCAAAAATGCGACACATAAACATAATACATAAAATTTCATATTTTATCTATCTCCTAATTTAAAATGATAATACAGATATATCTGCATCAAAATAATTTTGTATTTCAGAAACTAAACCTAAATTTTTGCTATAATATTCTTCATTCAAAACATATATTCCACTATCTGCGAAGAGTTCATAAATAATTCCTTTTTCTTTTAATTTTTCTATTTGATTTGAATAAACATTAATTGAAACTTGTTGTGCCTCTTTTAGTAAAGTTTTTAGTTCTGAATAATAATTCTCTGCTCTTTTTTCCAAAGCAGAACATTTGCCAATCAATTCTTTTCCGACACCATACGGAACCATAATCCCTGTTGAAGAATCTGATATTACTTCAAATTCTTCCCAAGCTGTTCTAAAAGATTGTACATAGGGATTTTTCCATTTATCATTTGAATGTATTCGTTCATATTCAGCAACACTACTTTCGTTATCAGAAAGCATATTTAAAACACTTGATTCTCTATTTTTTATTGAATAATCAAGTTTGGTTTCAAAAGCTTTATAATAAAGCTTAAAATATGCATCAATCACTTCTGGATTTATTAAATCAATACTTTTTGAGTTTTTATTGTTTTTAAAATCATAAAGAATTTTTTCCATACATTTTTGTGCAATTTTTAGTTCTTCAAGAGATCCTATTTTCTCATCTCTGTAAGAAAAAATTGCTACACAACCACAAACAGATTTTCCATCCGCATCTTTTAACTCATTATATCTGTTACACCTCCCTGCAGTTTGAATAATTGAATCTAATCCAGCCAAAAATCTAATAGCACCTTGAAAACTTAAATCAACTCCAGCTTCTATTAATTGCGTACTTATACATACTACATTTTTACCTGCTTCTAATTTTTCCTTAATTTCAGAAATTACAGCTTTTCTGTGAGCCGGGCACATATTTGTACTTAAATGAAAAACATAATCAGAACATTTACTCATTTTCAAAAGTTCAAATAACTCTTTAGCTTGAGGTTTAGTATTAACCACTATTAAAAAACTATTTAGTGTTATCATTTGATTTTTTACATAATCACAAATCTCCCTTGCGGTATTTGATTTTCTTCCTTGATCTGTCATATCCAAAAAATCAACTCGTTTAAGAGATTCAAAATGACTTTTTACATTTTGAATTACTTCTTCATCTATTACTAAGTTGAACCTTCGTGCTGCATTACTATCTATTTTATCTAAACCAGGTTGAGTTGCAGTACATAACATAGCTGAACAGCCACATACTTTTACTAAGTATTCAATCCCCCAATTAAACAAATAGGTTGTTTTTATTGGCAAGGTCTGAATCTCATCAAACACAAAAACACTATTTGATAAATGATGCATACGGCGTATTTTCTGTGTTCCAGAGCCAAAAAGTGTTTCCAAAAATTGAACCATCGTTGTTACAATTATTGGAGCATCCCACAATTGTTCGTACTTTGAATATAAATTCTCATCTCCTAGTAAATCAGTTTTCTTTTCAACAGAAATATTCGAATGGCATTCTAAAACTATTTTACCTTTTGAATTTTCATCCTCTAAAACCCTTCGAATTTCATCCGCATTTTGGTCAATAATGGATGTATACGGTGCTATAATAAAAATATGTTTCATATTATGTTTATGTGCTTGTTCCAACGCAAAACGAAGAGAAGCAAATGTTTTTCCCGCACCAGTAAAAGCAGAACAACTATATACTCCTTTTTCACCTTTTCCCAAAATAGAACATTTATTTGAAACCTCAGTCTTTATTTTACCTAAATCATCTAAGTTTTCAATTTTTTGAAGATGATTTTCTAATTTTGAAAGCAAGTCTGACCAATTTGGAATTTTATCATAATTTTCCAACAATATTGTTTCGTTTTCCTCAAAAGCAGCACTACATATCCTATCTGCATCAATAAGACAACTTGACAAATTCCTTAACCGTAACCCCATATTAAATATCACTTGCTTTTTTCCGATTTTTTTTATTTTACATTTTTCAAGCAATGCTTTTTTCCCTTCAATTATAAGTTCTTGGGAAGATAATAATTCTTGGATTTTATTACCAAACAAAGTATTGATTTTGTCTTCAACTTCAGACAACTCATGTTCACAACTATCTTTATTTAATC
>JAGARY010000039.1 GCA_017622055.1 Treponema sp.
AGCTTTGTCTCCAAGCTTCATAATTGCACCTTGTCCAAATTGTTTTTCAATTTGCAACTTTGCAGCTTCCAAAGCTTTCATTTTTTCCGCATTATCCATTGTGGAATTAACACTTGCCATATATACCTCACTAATTATTCACTATATATAAGATAGACAGTTTTTGTAAAATTTATGCAACTTGAATAAAAAAAAATCAAATTTTTTTTATTTTTTTACACTTTGATAAACTGCATTTCCTTTTAACACAACATTATTATCTTCAAAATCAATTTGTCCAAGAATTTTCACAGCTTGATCTGAAAACAACGAAGGTTCTTTATCAAAATGAACATTTACAATTCCATCTACAGTTTTCATATTTTCATATCCAACTAACAATTGGCAAGAATAAGAACCATCAGGATTCACTATAGAATTAGAAATTCTTCCACTCCATATAACCCAACAATCTAAATAAAGCAAAGGTTCTTCTGCCACTTGTTTATATGAAAAATTATCTTTTAACGAATCAAAAGTTGGAACTTCTAAATAACTCATCAAAACTTGGCATTTTTGTTTTACCGAAAAAGATGCATTTGAATTTAACAATCTATTGATTTCACGTTGAGCCAAGTTATCATTGCCGCTTTGAAAATAATCAATTGCATTCTTATATGACTTTGAAATATCCTTAGAAGACAATATATAGTTAAATGATTGAGAAGTTAAATCTTTTTCTTGAAGATTTTCTTTTTCCACAGAAGTTAAAGCCAATGCTTCAAGATTTTTTCGTTTTCCATTGTAATTTTGCTTTGGAATAAAACAAAAAGTAATCGCAACTCCCAAAACAAAAGCAACAACAGGAATAATAACATAAAACTTTTTATGAAGATTTGGTCCTAAATGTGGATAAAACTGTTGAATTTTTCCAGTTTCAAAATATCTACAAATTTCATCAAAATCGTTATTATGACGAATAAATTCAATAGCGTTATCTGCAATTTTGTTTGAAGGCTCGTAATCTTTTACATCAAGATAATATTGCAAAGCACGTTTTGTATCTCCACGACGTAAAAAAATAATTGCCTGCCCAAGCAACAATCGAGTATCTGTCATTTTTATTCTTCGTGCTTTTTGCAAATTAGAAGAAGCCGAACCAAAATCGCCAATATACAAAAACGCAATTGCTAATAAAATATAAAACTCAAAATCATTTTCATAAATTTCTGATTTAGCTTCCAAAATTGTAACCGCTTCAGAAAACTTTCTGCAACACATACAATTCCAAGCACGACTAATAACATCTTTTGCCATAAATTACTGCCTCAAGATTTCTAAAATTGCATCAAGTTCAGCATTAAGCATCAATAATTCTTCTCTATCTACATTTTCGCCGCTATCTTCTAAATTTGCAATTCTTTCCATTAATCCTGCAACATATTCTTGAGACAACTTTTCTCTTGAAAGAGTTGCAACATCAAATTTTACATCTGGAATTTCTTTTTTTGTTTCTTTTACTTTTTCTTCCTCAGGAACTTTTACAACTTCTTTTTTTACAACAGGCTTTTCTTTCTTAACTTCAACAACTTCTTCTTTTTTATCACCAATAAAATAATTTCCTTGAGGTTTTTCACCATTTGCAGCAAAAGCTAAATAAAAGACAAAAGAATCTTTTTCATTTGGATTAATTTCAACTTCAGGCCAAACAATACAAACTTCTGAATCGTTATATGAAACAAAACTATCAAATGATTTTTCTGTTGTTAAATTAGGAATCCAAGCGTTTGAATCAAAAGTTGTTTTATTTCCTAATAAAACACATTCAATAGGTGTAATATCAACGCCATCTAATAAGAATTGAATTGAATATTTATCATTTTTAGAAACAAACCATCTTTCATCTTTCATTGTTCTATATAATTTTTCTGTATTAATTGCCACATTCTCTGATGAAAAGAAGTGATTTAAATCTTTTTCCCCTAAAACAGTATCAAAAACACCTTTTAAAGCAAATTTTTTCTGTCTAGTACCAAGATTTTCAATTTCAGCAGAAATCTTAATCATATCATAATCATTTTGTTCATCAGATTTCATAAAATCAAAAAAGACACTTACTTTAGCAACATTTGAAATTGTATATTTTACAACAGCACCTTTTTCTGTTTGCAAAGTTTCTGTTTTTACACCAGATGCAGAATTTAATTTATAAATTTCTTTACCACATTTTAAATAAAATGAAGATGCAGAAAATTCATTATGTGTTGAAAAAACAGACTGTTCTTTATTATTTTCATCAATTACAAAAATGTTAAAACTACCAATTTTTGGTCTAAAGGACATTCTTAAACAACCTAAAGACACATCTATTTTTGAATTATCAGGTTCAATCCATCCAACGTAATTCTTTGATTTTTCCTTTTTTGCCGATGCACAAGAAAAAAAGATACAACAACTTAAAACAATAAATACAAAAAATCTATTTTTCATACAAACCTCTTCACTTTTACACTAGTTTTCTTTATCCATCAAACTTTGAACTTCCTTAGCTTTTTGTTTTAAAGCTTTTACTCGTTCTTTTTTCTCATCATAGGGTTCCATACTAGGAATATCTTCGCCACTAACTTCATCGTTATCAAGATTTTCAACATTCTGATTTAATACACTATTTTGTTTTTCTTGTTCACGAGCTAATTGAGCTTGTAACATTGCAATTTGTTTTTCCAAATCAGAAACTCTTTCATTCAATTCAATATTATGTTGCTGAGTTTCAATCAATTTTTCTCTTGAAGATAAAACTGCATCAGAATTATACATTTTCAACTGTCTTTCATAATCTTCTTTTGCAGCCAAATATTCTTCACCGGTTTGTTTTAGCAAGTATAACAATTTTTCTTCCCGTTCTCGTTGCAAAATCGATTCAACTCTAAATTGAGAAAGTGGTGCTTTTGGAGATTCAGAAAAATCTTGGACAATTCTTTCATAAATCACTTGAGCTTCATCATATTGATAGTTTTCGTACAAAGATTCTGCAATGTAAAACAAAGCGTAAGAATACATATCATCATCTTCATTTTGGTGACAAAAATCACTTAAAACAACTATAGCTTTTTCGTATTCCTTCAAGTTAAATAGTATTTTTCCTTTTAGATATGTCACTCTTGATTTATATATTGAATCTGGAAATTGTTTTAAGAAAAATTCACAATCATCTAATGCAGTTTTATTATCATTTAATTCAACTTCCGCAGTAATCAACATGTAATATGCATCTGGTGTTTCATATTCTTTATATGCAACCGCTTTTTTCAACATAAAAACTGAATTTTCCCAATCACCTTTTGAAAAAGCTTTACAACCTTCCACAAAGGAAAATGCACCAGTTTCTGACGCTACACAAAACATCAAAGTTAAAGTTGCAAAAAAAAGAGATGTTATCAATTTTTTTAAGTTTCTTTTCATCATCACTCCAAAAATGTATAAATCAAAAAACTAATTAGAAATTCCAATTCAAAGAGCCGTTAAAGAACGCAGATCCCGAAACAATAATATCAGCACCTGCATCTGCAACAATTTTTAAAGTTTCTGAATTAACGCCACCATCAACAGAAATTTTAAAATTATACCCTTTTTCTTCTCTAATTCGTTTTAATTCTTGAATTTTTCTTACACAAGAAGGAATTAAAGACTGACCTCCGTACCCAGGATTAACAGTCATCACTAATATAATATCGACATATTCAAGCAATTCCTCTAGTGCTGAAATTGGAGTTGAAGGAACAATTGAAACTCCTGCTTTTTTTCCAAGTTCATGAATATGCTGAACAATTCTGTGAGCATGAACACCAGCTTCCAAATGAAAAGTAATCCAGTCGGCTCCACATTTTGCAAAAGATTCAATTTGTAATTCAGGATTTTCCACCATCAAATGAACATCAAAAGGTAAAGAAGTTAACTTTCTTATAGAACGAATTACAGGTTGCCCATAAGTAATTTCAGGAACAAATTGACCGTCCATAACATCAATATGAACAGCACCACCATTTTTATTTTCTATCATTTTAATTGCATCATCTAATTTGCTAAAATCAGCAGAGAGCAAAGATGGTGCTAAGATTTTCGATTTTGTATCCATAATAGAACATTTTAGCAAAAAATTCAGTTATTTACAATGTATTATGCTCTTAACAAAAGAAAATATTGAATAATTACAAATAATAAAAAATAATGCTTGACAGATTGGAATATTCATTGTATATATTTTGACCCGTTTTTTCCAAAATTTAAGATTTTTTATTGATTAAAAAAAATCAATTCTGTATAATTAAATTTGTAGTATGGAGATTCAGACCGAAAAACAAATCAAAGAGGTTTTACAGTTAGTTGAAAAAGGAGAACTTTTAAGAGCTCAACAACTTATTGACAACCTTCTTGATCAATACATTGAATGCAAAGAACTCATTTACACAAATCGTTGTTGTATTTTTTTGGCTGATTCAATTCATAGAATAAATGAAATAAAAGATAAATACGAACAAAGTGAATACATTCTTCAAGAGTGGAAATCTTTACAGTCATTTATTACACGAGAAAAAATTGAATACGAACCTGCACTACTTTCAGTGCAACACGGATTCTTTTTTAATGCATTGCAGAAATTAAAAATTCTTTCAGATGAAAAAGATTTATTGCAAAGAGCTGAAAATTTTAGAAAAATTGGCATTTGCTATAAAAAACTAGGCAATTTTGAAGAAGCAAGAGTTTATTTATCGGAAGCAAATAATATTTCGCCAAATGTAGCAGCAGTTTTAGCAGAATTGGCAGATTGTTATTCTTTATGTGGTGAAGATAAATTTGGAAAAGTTTTGTTTAGAGAAGCATTTTTTCTAAATCCAGAAAGTATAGATTTAGACTTTTTAGATTCTCAATTGATTAAATGCTTAATCGATATTACAAAACAAAAAGGATATTCTGGAAGAGTTTTAAACTTATGGATTCCTGTTTACGGAGTTTTGCACGGTGTTTTTAATATTCGCCGTCAACTTAATTCCCAAGAAGTAATAAAGTTAAAAAAAGAAATTTACGCACTGGAAAATGAAAACAAAGATCCTTCGTGTAACGAACAACTTTTGATTCCTCAGTTGCTAAATAAGTATTTTTGGCTAATTGATTATTATGTGCAAACACACGAAAACGCTACAAAGATAAATGATATCTTGTTAAAAATTCGTTTGTTAGATAATTCGGTTTACGAAAACTACATAAAATAAGTTATGTGAAAAATTGATAAAACGTTCATGGTGAATTTTTTATCGTAAAACAAGTTTGCGTCGCAAATTATATATATAAACATATCTTCAAAATTGCAGATATGAAAAAAAGTCAAATGGAATGACTTTATTGGAGTAAATATGGCAGAAGTTTTAGTAGAATCAGTACAAAGTATGCTCAAAGAAGAAACTTGGACTCTTGCAACAATTAGTAATTACACACAAAACAACTTAAAAGAATTAGCAGCTATCGTTGAGCAAGCTAGAAATGAAAACCTTGTTGATGAACTTCAACAGATTTGTGATGAACATCTTTTACATGCAAAAGATAGTATTATTGCTTTGTATTTATCTGGTATGTTTGCATTACAAAAGGGTTCTCTAGATAACACTCAGCTTATTACTCTTATTGATATCTTCCAAAAAAATCATAAAGAAAACATTGTTTCATATCTTTGTGAAACAATTCTTGAAGATGATCCAAATAACAAATTTGCATTAAGAATTCTTGCAAACAGTTTTGCTGAACAAAAAAATGACCAATATTGGGATTTGTGTAAAAAAATCATTAAAGTTGACTTTTCAGAAGCAGATTTAGCAAAAGTTTTGGCTTCTCACTACGAAGATTTACTCAAAGATAATCCAGAAGATGCAAACTTAAAAGAAGAAGTTATTGAATATTACAAAAAAGCCCTTCTTCGCTACATCAACAATATGAATTATTCTGGTGCAACAGAAATGTGGGGAAAATTAATTTCTTATATTCCAGATAATATCGACTTCTTCCAACTTGCAAAAAGAAAACTTGCAAAAGCATTCGGAGATCAAAATACAGTAACTCCAATGGAAAATCTTTATGAATATTATAAAGACTCACAACAATGGGATATTGCAATTGATATTGTAAAACAAATTTTGGAAATTGAACCAAACTCTATTCGCTTAAGAAAAAGTTTGATTGAATGTTACAAAGGGAAATATGCAAATCACAGTCAACTTGAATCTTGTATAAAAGCTTCTAACATCGAACAAAACTACAGAAACGTATTCGAAGCAATTACAGACTTTGAAAAACACATTGCTTTTGATAAAAAAAGTTTTGTTTTCCACAACAATTGGGGTGTTGGAAAAATCATGAATATTGAAAAACAAAATGATACTAATTTAGGTGAAAAATTAATCATCAATTTTGGTCGTCATGGAGTTCATCCTATTTCATTAAAATTGGCAGTAAATTCTTTACAACCACTTGCAAAAGATCACATTTGGGTTTTAAAAGCTACAAAGAAAAAAGAAGATCTTTTAGCAATGATTGAAAAAGATAAAAAAGGAATCTTGGAAATTGTTATTAAAAGTTTTGATAACAACTGTGATTTCAAACGCATTAAAGCAGAATTATCACCAATCCTAGATAAAAAATGGACTTCTTGGAGCGTTGCTGCTAAAAAACTTCTTGAAACAGAACCTACATTCGGTGTTAATCCAAACAACATCAATATGTACACTGTAAGAAAAACAGACATTTCTCCAGAAGAAAAACTTAGAAATGAATTTACAGCACAAAAACAATTCTTTGCTCGTGTTGACATCATTATGAAATACTTCTATAGCAAATCTACAGACAATTCAAACGAATTCTTTGCAGATATGTACAGCTATTTTACAAGTATTTTGAAAAACATTTCTCACGTAAACGAACAAACTATTGCAGCATATTTAGTTGTTCGTGAATTCTCTGCAGAAGACAAACAATTTATGTTCCCTGTAAAAGAAACATTTATGGAATTGTACAATCGCATTGAAGATCCAAGAAAATTATATGAAAATTTAAAAGACACAAAGAATACAAACCTTAGAAAATCATTCCTTTCTTGTATTGAACAAAATCTTGCTAACTGGGCTGATGAATTTATCAAATTATTCCCTGTTGTATTGGATATGTCATTGCTTGAAAGTTTAGTTTCAAAAGGACACACTGAAGAAGTTCAAAAACTTGTTTGCAAAAGTTTTGAAATGTTTAAAGATTACAGAGAATCTGTACTTTTCTTCTTCAAAGAATGCCAAGACAAAGATTGGTTCCAAGAAGCTGGTGTATCTTACGAAAAACAATTGATTACATTATTAAACATTGTTGAACTTACATATCGTGAAATTAACAGCCATGTAAATTCAACAGAAAACAAAAAAATCAACACAAATGCAAAGAAAATGCTTTTTGATAACGGCACTTTATTTGATTACATGTTCACAAAAGATGAAAATACAGTAATGAAATTCTACACTCTTATTGATGACATTGTTGATTTGGATGCAAAATACAAAGAACAAGCAAGAGCAAAAGTTCACGAACATTATCCAAATATTAAGTTCCGCGTAACAGAAGATCAATCTAAACAGTCAAATGCTTTAATTGTTACTATGGCAAAACTTTCAGAAAAGAAAGCTGAACTTGAAAACATTAAAACTGTTGAAATTCCAAAAAATAACATTGAAGTTAGCGAAGCCCATGCTAAGGGTGACTTAAAAGAAAACCACGAATACAAAGCAGCTAAAGAAAAACAAGAAAGATTGAACAAAGAACTTAGCAAACTTACAACAGAACTTTCAAGAGCTGTTGTATTTGATCCTTCTACTGTTAATACAACTGCTATTTCTTTTGGTACAAAAGCAACTTTGAAAAACAACAAAACAGGAAAAGAAGAAGTATTCACAATTCTTGGACCATGGGAATCAGATCCAGACAACAACATTTATTCTTATGTTTCACCATTAGGAATGCAATGTTTGAACAGAAGAGTTGATGAAACATTCGTAATTTCTGTAAATGATACAGATTCAACAGAATATACAGTATTAAGTATTGAAAAAGCTGATTTCTAATCAAAAACTCAAAAAATCACACTTCTATTTTCAGTTATTTTTTGACGAAAATAGAAGTGTCTTTATTTAGGGTTTATTACAAATCCTAAAAACGGACGAGTCAAGGCCTTGAGCAAAGCGTGCCTTGACCGTACGTATTAAAAAACGTTTAAAATTTTTTTTGGATAAATTAAAGAATAAAGATGAGTTGTTTTAATAATAAAATTCTAGAATTAACACAAGGAACTTACGTTATTCCTTGCTCAACAAACATTGGAATCATATTAGATAATAAAGAAAAGGAAAGCGATGTATACATTGTAGATTCTGGAAACACAGAAGTTGACGGAGAATACATTCTTGAAGTTCTAGAGGAATTCTTTGAATTTTCAAACAAAAAATATACTGTAAAAGCAATTATTAATACTCATGCTCATGCAGACCACTGCGGTGGAAACGCTATTATTCAAAAAAATACTAATTGTGAAATTTGGGTTTCTAAATTTGAAAAAGGTTCTTTGGAAAATCCATACTACCACACAACAATTCTTTGGGGTGGAAATCCACCAAAAGATATTGACACAGTTTACTACAGACCAGATTCTTGCGTACCAACAAAAATTTATTCAGAAAATGATAAAATTAAACTTTCTACAGTAGAGATTTCATTCATTCCACTTCCAGGGCACAGTTTTGATTCTTACGGAATTTTAGCAACATCAAGCAACGGTCAAAAAACTTTATTCGCCGGAGATGCAATTTTCCCAAGATTAGAAATTGGAAAATACAGCCTGCCCTTCACACTAAATCAAACAAATTATCTTTCTTCATTAGATAAAATTGAATCTTTGGGAAATTTAGATTGGTGCATTCCAGGACATGGTGATTTTATTTCAAAAAATGTAGCAGAAACTATAGAAATAAATAAAATTGCAATTTACGAAATTGAAACTTGTATTAAAAGAATTATTAAAAAGAACGAAAAAATTACAACAGAAAATATTGTTAAATTAGTTGCAGACACTTTTGATTTACAATTATCAGTACGCCAATATGCATTAGTTCATTTTACAATAAAATGTTTCCTTACAACTCTTAAAAATAACGGCGTACTAAAAATTGAAATTACAGACAATATTTTATACTGGAAATTAAAGTAGACTATTCTACAAAATTTTCCATTATACTCACACCATTGGAAGTGCCAATTCTGTCTGCACCAGCTGCAATCATTGTTAAAGCCATTTTTGTAGAACGAATTCCACCAGACGCTTTTACTTTCATATCAGAACCAACAATTTTCTTCATTAATTTTACATGATATTCACTTGCACCATTTGGCAATAAGTTTCCATCTGTACTTTTTGGATTTGCAAAACCAGTAGAAGTTTTTACAAAATCAGCACCAGCTTTTTTTGCACACAAACAACAATTTCCAATAGTATAATCATCTAAAAGGCAAGTTTCTAAAATTACTTTCACAATAATTTGTTTATTTAATTTTTTACCTTCTTTTCTTGCACATTTTACAACAGCAGCAATGTCACTACTAACTAAAGAATAACGACCATCTTTTGCAGCACCAATATTCATTACCATATCAATTTCATCTGCACCATTTTTTATTGCAGTTTTTGTTTCGTGAACTTTATCAACAGTTGTGGACGCTCCAAGAGGGAATCCTACAACTGTACAAACTTTTACATTTGTATTTTCTAATTCTGAAACAGCTAACGGAACATAAATAGGATTAACACAAACAGAAGCAAATTCATAAGAAACAGCTTCTTGGCACAATTTCATAATATCTTTTACACCAGCTTCTGTATTTAATAATGTATGGTCAATATAAGACGCGAATTCTTTTTTTGTCATGACGATATTATAAGGTAGAATTACTATTTTTACAATTAATAAAAATAATATTACTTGCGATTTCCAATAGTTTACAGTATATTAATTGGAGATGCGTTGCATTATACAATGTAAGTAAATGGGAGCAAAAAAATGGCATACAAAATTAGCGATCAATGTGTAAATTGTGGAGCATGTGAAGGCGATTGTCCAGTAGGAGCAATTTCAGAACAAGGCGATGTTCGTGTTATCAATGCTGATACATGTATCAGTTGTGGTGCTTGTGCTGCATCATGTCCTGCAGAAGCAATTTCAGAAGAATAATTTATTCACTAAAATGCTGCACATAAGATTTGTCTTGTATGCAGCATTTTTTTTAACTATGTCAAAAAGATTTTATTTATTATTTGTTATTTTTTATATAAATTTATTAGCTTTTTCCCAAGAAGCACAATCAGATGATTTTCAAAAAAATGATTCTACAATATCAATTGAAGTTGTAAAAACAGAAGAACTCCCCTATATTCAAAAATTCTCACGTCAAACAAAAAAGTATAAAGAATTAGGACTTCCAGATCCATACGAAACATTTTCAAAAGAAGTTGAAGAAAATTACAAATCAATTGCATCAAAAAAACAGCCAAAAATATCATTTTATTTATACCAAAACAATGAATTCAAAACAATTCTTCAGTTAGCAGCCCGTTGTAATTTAACTTACGAAACTTTGGCAACTTTAAATAAAATTTCAAATGCAACTGAAAACATAATTGGCAAAACATTTTTAATTCCAACTTGTCCAGGAATATTTTTACACACATCCCAAAGCAAAAGTGATTTAGAAATACTTTTATTTGAAAATTACAACTTTGAAACCTTAACAAAAAATAAGATATGGTATAATATTGATTCAGAAGATTTGATTTTTTTACCAAATCAAAAACTTTCGCCTACAGAAAGAGCATATTTTCTTGACTGTAGTTTACAGCTACCAATTGATAAAGATTCCTTTTGGATTTCTTCCGATTATGGAAAACGAAAAAATCCATTTTCAGGAGAAATGAAACTTCACAAAGGAATTGATTTGGCAGCTCCAGAAGGCACACCTGTTTATGCTATAAAAGATGGCAACGTCGCTGTTAAAATTCACGATGACACAACATTCGGAAATTACATCATTTTAACTCATGACAAAGGAAAAACAACAAGTGTTTATGCCCATCTTTCATCAATGAATGTTGAAAAAGATGAGTTTATAAAAAAAGGAAAAGTAATTGGATATGTGGGAAAAACTGGCATGGCCACAGGTTCCCATTTGCATTTTGAAATAAGAACAGGTGGAGTTGCTCAAGACCCAACAAAAATGCTTAAATTTTAAGAAGTTTAAAATATGAAAAAAAAGTTTTATGTAAAAAAAATCAACGCTAGTATTCTCTTTCTTTTTGTTGCAACTTTTCTAAATGCAGAAACATTTAGAGTAAGCAAAGTTAAAACAGTTAATTTAACAAATGATTTTACAACCGAAAAAAGTACATCAGTAGGAATAAATGAAGCTTTAGCAATTTTTTTACCAGAAGATAAAACTTTTTTACAAGGCCTAGAAATTAAAATGGACATTCCTTCAGCAATCGCATCTTGGCCAGATTGTGTAGCTTGTTCAATTTATAACGATATTTCACCAAAACCTTCTGAATCTAAAATTGATTATTCAGGAACAAGATTTTTTGTTAGCACTTTACCAGGACGACTTTCTTGGATTTTGCAAATTCCATTAACAAAAAATAATACAATAAAATCAAATAATTACACTTCTAAAACTGAAGTTTTATCAAATATAAAAAATGATTCAGTATTTTTAAGATTCCAATCAATTATGAAAGGAATTCCTTCTGAAATACTAAAATCTTCAATCAACATTTCGGTAAAACCTATTTTAATTGATAAGGGATATTTAAATTTATCTTTAGTTTCAAATCAAGAAGAAAACCTTCAACCATGTACTCTTTATGTAGATGATAACTTAGTTGAAATTACAGATGCAGCAAAAGTTCTTTTAGACACAGGCATTCACAACGTAACTCTTATTTCTGATTTTTACAGAACAGAAGTTAGAACAGTTAGAGTTGATCAAGCAAAAACAACAGATTTAATTATCGAATTAAAAAGTTTAGAACCAACTTTGTTAATTCTTGCCCCAGAAGGAACTATAGTTTTCTTAGATGATGAACCTTGCACAACAATTGGAACAGAATTTGTAATTTCTGAAGGAGAACACAAAATTAAGTTTACAGTTGGGGATTACGAAATCTTACGAACAATAAATGTAATAAAAGGAAAAACTTACAAAGCAAATTTCTCTTTAGAGTTAGATATTACAGAAGAATAATTAATTTTTTTCTATATTTAAAGTTAAGTTTTTTTGTACTAGGTCCGATAATAATAATATCGAGGACATTTTCCCCTCCCACCCATGTCCTCGATTGCCTGATGGGCATGGCACGGACTTCATAGACCGTGCCTTTTTTTTGTCCGTTTTTCTTCAAATCATAGATTCTTTATTGAAACATAACGTTTTTTAGACTATATTATAGAAATGACAAAAACTAAGAAATCTCCAATTATTATTTCAGCTATCATTTTTGTTTTTTTAGTTCTAAGTGGAGCACTTTTAGGTTGGTGTTTAGCTGAAACAAAAAATATAATTAATTCAGAATACATTACAGAATTCGATATTGCACTTCCAACAAAATTACTTGATATAAATGGCGAAATTATCACAGAATTTGCTTCTGATGAAAAACGAGAAATTATAGCATATCAAGAATTGCCACAACACATGATTGATGCTCTTATCACTCGTGAAGATAGAATCTTTTTCTCTCACAACGGATTTAGTTTTAAAGCTCTTTTCCGTGCGGTTTTGGGACAAGTTTTTGGAAAATCTTTAGGTGGAGGTTCTACACTTTCGCAACAAATTGCAGGAACTTTATATTGTGACAGAACAGAAAAATCAATCAAACGTAAAGTAAAAGAATTATGGTGGGCTATTCAAATGGAACGCCGTTATTCAAAAAATGAAATTTTGGAATTATATCTAAATAAAATTTACTTTGGTGGTGGAACTTACGGTGTAAACGCTGCGTCAAAATATTATTTTGGTCATGACGCAACAGAAATTACACCGGCAGAAGCTGCAATTCTTGTAATTCAACTTTCAAACCCAGCTCACTATAATCCATTTAATTATCCAAATAGAGCTATGGATCGCCAACAAAACGTTTTGGCGTCAATGGTAAATTTAGGTTATATCACACAAGAAGAATCTGAAGAATCTTTCAACGATTATTGGGGAACATTCGATTATACGAGAACATCATCTTCGGCATACATGATGAGAG